>DASSDE010000781.1:0-53759 GCA_035697365.1 Kribbella sp.
GAGATCGCCATCGAGACGTTCTTCCCCGCCGACGCCACGACGGCAAGGATCCTGCGCTCACTGACGACCCCGCCGGCCTGATTCCTTCGGCGTGACGTCCCAGCGCCGAGGTTGGTGGACGCCGGCGACGGTCGCCCCTCAACGGCCGCCGCCCAGCATCCACGATGCCCGAGTCTCGATGCTGTTCACTGTCGGGCTTGTCCGTGACGCTAGACGACACAGGTGGCCCGACTCCAGCCCGAGAAGTCCGTTGCCGAGAACGTCAAGAACTCTCAATACACGCTCAACGGCGGTGCAATCCATCGGGTGGCCAGTCGGGTTGGATGGGGTTCGAGGTACGACGGTGGATGCGGCCGACCGCGGTTGCGGCGAGCATGGCGCTGCCGAGGACGATGTGGAGCCAGCCGTCGGCGGTGCCGGTCGGCACGAGTTGTGGGAGAGCGGGGGAGCTGTCCAGTTGCCCGTAGCCGGCGATTGCGATCATCACCACTCCGCAGATCGAGAGCAGCGTTCTGCAGCCGCGGAGCGATCCGGCGCTCAGCAAGACGCCGATGGCGAGCAGGAGGTGCACGATGCTGTGCGCCAGCGACACATGGAACAGTCCGAAGAGCAGCTGTTCGGGCCGCTGCAGGTCCAGTTCTTGCCACTCGCCTCTGAGCAGGAAAAGAAGTCCGAAGCAGGACAGGGTGAACAGCGCACCTGCGATCCACAGGGCCAGCTCCTGGGTAGCCGCCGGGCGGGGCGTGCCGTTGTCCAATTGCGGCTCCTCACTGGCGGCAGGTCCGGGGGCGGCACCTGCGTCGTTGTGGACCGTTCGGGGCCGGCGGCAATGCGTCGTTGGGATGCACCGCCGCCGGCACCCGGGTCGGCACGGCCCGTGGCCGGTGGACCGTGTGTCGAGTGGCTGCGAAGGCGACCCGAGCGAGACACCACTCACTCGAGTGCCACCCGGCACCGGACTCCCGGCCGCGAACGCGATCACCGGCCGAGGGGTGCTCTCGCCCGGCGATCGGTCTCGCCATGCCTGAGCCAGCACTGTAAGCCGCCGCGCCACCGGCGGTCTCCGGTTCGGGACCGACCGTCATGAACTCTCAAAGAACCCTCAAACCCACGTACCTGTCCGTCGTCGGTGTCCTCGGCGATGTCCGGCAGATCGCGCGCTTGTTGCCGGGCGTCGGCCAGCTAGGTGGTTGGAGGTTCGCCGGTCGTGGCCGTACCCGAACCGGGCGAACGGTGGCAAAGTCCGAACTGTACGAACAGCGCACCGAACCGGGAGAGGGCTGCGATGAGGATCTATCGCACGAGCTGGTTGGCGTTCAGCGTCGTCCTCGGTGTCATGGGTCTGCTCGGGGCCTTCACCTGGTCGCCGACGCCGATCATCCTGGTGTTCCTTTGCGCGGCCTTCAGCGGCTGGGGCATCGCGATGATCGTGCTCAGCCCGGACGACGCCATCCAGCTCCCCGAGCACCGGCGCGGGACGGTTGCCTGGAGCGCGGTCCTCACCGGCGCCGGTACGGTCGCGTTCATCGGTCTGGGCACCTTGCTCGGAGCCTCGGTTGCGGTCCTGCTGCTGGCGATCACGGCCGGCGGATCGCCGTACGCGACCAGCTGGTGCGTACGTTGGCTGCGCGCACACGGTCACCTGCCCGAGCCAACTGCACAGCCCGCTGCACCGCCCCCTGCCAAGTCCGAGCCCACGCCGCTGCGGATCGTACCCATCGAGATCGACCTGCCGGAGCCGTCCGCAGCAGCCTCGTCATTGAGCGACGACGCTTTGTGCCTGGCGTGGCGAGCCAGCTTCTCCGCACTGCAGCGAGCACAGTCCGCAGCGCAGCGGCTGACCATCATCGAAGAGCGGCGCGCGTATCTCGACGAGACCGAGCGCCGCAACGCCCACGGCCTGGCTGCTTGGCTGGCATCCGGACCCAGAGCGGCGGGCAACCCCAGCAGATTCGTCCTCGGCGACGGCGCCGCCGGCCGCGCGCGCATCGACTGGAACGAGTTGCTCCACGACACCGACCAGTGAACAAGTGCCCTTCTTAGTTCGTGATTGTTACTGGGGTGGAGTTGCTGGGTTGACTGGGGTTGGTCACGTTGTCGGTGCTGATGGCCACGACCTGGTAGGCGCCGTTGGCGGGCTGGGAGGTCCAGCTCACCTGATAGTTGGTGGCGGCGTTGGTCGAGGATCCGATGGCGGTCCAGTTCGCACTGGTGCAGGGGCCGGCGTACGTGGCGCAGTAGAAGTACCCGATCGACTTCACACCGGAGCCTGAACCGTCGGAGCTGGTGTCGGTCAGCGTCGCGCCGTTGCTGACCGCGACGGTGATGTTGAAGGTTGCGGACGGCCCGGTGGAGGCCAGACCTGCCGTGGTCGCGGTCAAGGTGAGTCCCAGTACGGTGGAATTGATCGTGACGCCGTTGAAGGTGGCGCGTCCGGTGCCGTCGGTGAGCACAGACGCGCCGGCGTTGATCACCCCTGCCGAGGGCATGAGCGTGACAGGCGTCCCGCTGGTGCTCACGGGGTTGCCGATTTGGTCTTGCAGTTGCACGGTGATCGCCTGCAACGCCGTACCGGCGAAGCCGCTGGACGGACCCTGGGCGAAGGCCAACTTGGCTGCGGCGCCCGCGGTCATGACGATCGGTCCCGATGGGGATGCCGCGTTCGTGTCGCTGGAAGTCGACACGGTGAAGGTGGTCGCCGGGTAGCTGCCGACCGGAGCGTTGGTGATCCCCGCGATCGTGAGCGATCCAACCGTGCCTTTCGGAAGTGCGCAGGTGGAGCCGGCCAGCGTGACGGTGACCGTGGAAGCGCTGGTGGTAGCCGTGGACGTACACCCACCGAATGCGGCGCTGAGCCCGACCACTGGATTCTGCGGCACGGTGAAACTGGTGCTGAAGGTGACCAGGATCGTGCTGCCCGCCGCCAGCGCGCCACTGCCGTTGCTCGTCTTGAAGCCGATCGTCCAGTCCGCCGTCGCTCTGCCGATCGATGACGAGCTGTTGAAGGTGACACCGCTGACGCTGGACGCCGCGGTAGCCGTCGGACCGGTGAGGATGCCGATGCCGACGAGCAACGCGAGGACTCCCGCCAGCCGGAAGTGTTTGAGACTCATCAGGAGCGTCCGTTCACTGTTGGCGGGCCAACGGTCGGTGGGGTGGTGTCCACGGTAACGGCGGTCGCCGGGCTCGGTCCGCTGATGGTGCCTGCGGCATCGGTAGCGACGGCCACGACCCGGTACGCACCGTCTGCTGCGAATGGTGCGTTCTTGGTGATGGAGAAGTCCGTCGCGGTGGATGATCCGAGAGCGGTCCAGTTCGCCGCGGTACAACTGCCGGTGGAGCCGTCGCAGCGGTAGTAGGCGACCGAGGCCACGCCGGTGAAGTCGTCGGCTGCCGCGTCGGTGAGCATGACTGCTGCGTTGCCGACGAAGTTCCCGAAGGCCCGAGTCGCTGCGATCGTCGGAGCCGCAGCCGTTGGCGCAGTCGAGTCGTAGACGACTGTGTTGTCCGTACTCGTCGAGGCAGTGTTACCTGCACCGCCCGAGTCGCGCACGGTGTCGGCCGCGATCGAGACACTGACCGAGCTGCTGCTGGTGAGTCCGCTCACGGCGAGGTGGTATGTCGGACCGCTGCCGCTGACCACGACGGTCGCGGTCGCCGGAACGACGGTGACGTCCGTACCGGTGAAGCCGGTCACCGCCTCGCTGAAGACCGCGGTGAAGCTGATCGGCGACGTGGCACTCGGATCCGCCTGGCCTGCTGTTTGGTTGACCGTGACTGTTGGGCGTGCGTTGTGCACGGTCAGGTCCGCGCTCGAGCCGGTTGCCGTCCAGCTGCCCGAGATCGCTGTGACGAGGTAGTGGTACGTCCCGTCGGCGACGTTCGGATCGGTGCAGGTGGTCGCCGTGGTCGGCGTGGACTGCGTCGTACCGCACGCCGGCGCGGTCGAACCGTCGCTCGTAGTGACCCGGTTCACGACATACCCGGTGGCACGCGCCGACGCCGTCCAGTTGATGGTGACGATCTCGCTGCCTGATGGTGCCGTTGCCGTCACAGGCGTCGGCGGTGTCAGCGAGCCGGTGGATGCGGATCCGATGCCCGTGCCGGCCCCGGTCCAGAATCCCCAGGCGACCTCACCGCCGGTCGTCACGAAAACGACAACGGCGAGGACGAGGAGAAGGCGTCGAGTCATGATCAGTTCCCCTGTCCCGCGCCCGAGTACGCGAACGTGACTGTGGCGCCCTTGCAGCCGTCCTGATTCGATGCCGTGTCGACCATCGTCACCTGCGGCCAGGCCGACTGAGGGACGTGCAGGCCGGACAGCGCAGCGCCGGAGTTGCCGGGGACACTCAGCGGGTAACTTCCTGCGTACTGCGTGATGCGGTAATCCGCCGATCCGCACGGGAGGCCCTGAGCCACGGCGGTCGCAGTCCGCATGACCGAGGCCAGCGCGACGGTCAGGTTCGTGATGGCGATCGGCTTCTTGTTCGGGTTGGTCAACGTGAGGTCGAGCTGTCGCGTGGCGCCCGGTGACAGCAGACCGGTCAGGTTGCCGCTGATCGCGAAGTCCTTTCCGCTGCTCTGCACAACGATTGTGACGGTCAGGTACGCCAAGCGCAGGACACCGGCCGGGTCCTTGCCGCTAGCAACCAGCGCGACGGTGTAGTTGCCGTCGGCGGCAGTGCGCGGAGTCGTGATCTGCAGGCTCGAGGAGTTCCCGGTGACGGGATTCGGCGTGTACGCCGCGCTCGCACCGGATGGCAGGCCGCCGAGAACGGCGAGGACAACCGGCCCTGGCAGGTTCGTACGGACGAGTTGTACGGCGAACACCGCGATCGATCCGGGCGCCTGCGTGATGGACGCGGGTGTGGCACTCAGCGAGAGCGAACTGGACACCGGAGCGCTCACGACCAACCCGATGGTGATCGTGGCACTCACCTTCGTGCCGCTCGCCCGAACTGTGATCGGCGCCGATCCGGTAGGTGTGGTGGCGGAGGTCCGTACGGTCAGCGCCGTACTTGCCGTACTGCCGGAGCTGAGCGTGGCCGAGGTCGGGCTGAACGACGCCGAGGCCCCTCCCGGTACGCCGGTGGCGCTGAACGCGACCGTGCCGCTGAACCCTCCGACGGACGTCACGCTGATGGTGTACGTCGCCGCCTGACCGCGCGTCACCGACTGGCTGGCCGGCGAGGTGCCCAGCGTGAGGCCGGGCTTGGCCGGCTGAGCTGCGTACGACAGACCCGCCAGGGCAAGCAGGAGGCACAGTCCGGCGACCAGGGACCTGATCGCCCGGAACGGGCCGCTGCGCGTGCCTCGCATGGTTCTCCTCCCAGGATGTTGCGGTCCCGGTCCGGGCGGGGCCGACGACCCCGCACGGACCTGGGAAACCGCGGCGACGACTTAGTTGCTGGCGTACGACAGGTTGACCGTCGCGCCCTTGCAGCCGTCCTGGTTCGCGGCCTTGTTGTTGAACTGCAGCGTCGCGCCGGTGAAGGACTCGGTGCCGCCGGCGGCGATGTCCTTGCCGACCGTCATCACCGGGGTGACCAGCGTGTAGTCCGTGGCGTCGCAGGAGCCGGACGCTCCGCTCGCCTTCGTCACAGAGTCGATGCTCACGGTCACGGTGTTCACGTAGGCCTTGTTGGCGGCGTTGTTCGTGACGGTTCCGGTGATGGTCTGCGGTGCGTCGCCCGGGTACATGTTCGCGATCGTGCTGGTCTGCGCGATCGTCAGGTCGCTGGCGCCGGCGGACGTGGCGCCGGCGCCGCTGCCCGAGCCGGTGGTGCTCCAGTAGGCGAACGCCGAACCGGCGCCGATGACGAGGGTGGCTGCGGCGGCGATGATGATCTTCTTCTTGCGGTGCATGGCGGTGTCCTCTCCCCGCGACCCCGGCGGGGCCGTCTGTCCGGAAGGTTGTCAGGAGCGGGACCCGAGCGCTGTCGGCTGAACGGCCAGACTTTGTCGGCCGATCGGTGAAATCCGGCGCCGCGGTCAGAAGACGCCGGGGAGCAGCGCGGCAGTACGAGTGCGGTAGTCGGCGTACTCCGGGAGCGTCCTGAGCAGTACGTGTTCCTCGCGGAGGGCGCGATACACCTGGAGCGCGACGAGAAGCAGCCAAACGCCGCCGGCCGCCGGACTGCCGGCGGCGATGACGACACCGAGCGAGGAGACGAGTTCGCCGGTGTAGAGGGGATGCCGGACCCAGCGGTACGGGCCGTGCTGGACGACGTCGCGAGCCTGGGCGACGACCGACAGATTCTTGCCCAGGCTGCGCAACGACCAGATCGACCAGACGGTGCCGACGATCAGGATCGCATCGGCGACCAGTTCCTGCCCGGAGCCCGGCGGCTCACCGACCAGCAAGGGTAGGGCGAACGGAAGCAGCGTCGCGGTGACCGCCGCTGTGTGCGCGGCGTACGACGTACTGGTCGCCTTTGCGGGCCCACGCCGTCCGTTGCTATTTTCCGAAGAAGACGTGCACGATGCTGATCACGCCCGGGCCGATGATGACGACGAACATCGAGGGGAACAGGCAGAACACCAGCGGGAAGAGGATCTTCACCGGGACTTTCTGCGCCTTCTCCTCGGCGCGCTGCCGGCGCCGCACCCGCATCTCCTTCGCCTGTTCGCGCAGTACGTCGGCGATCGTGATGCCGAGCTCGCCGGCCTGTACGAGCGCGGACACGAACGACCGCAGCTCGGGCACCGTGGTCCGGCCGGTCAGCGCCCGCAGCGCCTGCGCACGCGACTTGCCGATCTGCATCTCCTGCAGCACGCGGGCGAGCTCCGCGGCGAGCGCGCCGCGGGTGTTGCGGGCGACCTGCGCCAGGGCCGCGTCGAATCCGAGACCGGCCTCGACGCAGACCGTCAGCATGTCGAGCGCGTCGGGCAACGCCTTCTGGATCTTCTCCTGACGTTTGAGGCCGGCGTTGTACAGCACGACGTCGGGGAGGAAGAACCCGACGGTTGCCGCCACCGCGGTCCCTACGACGAGGAGGCCGATGGTCCGCAGCCCGTACAGGCCACCGAGCCCACCCAGGAGGAACAGCCCGAGACCTTTCGTGGCCAGTACCCGGTCGGGCGTCCACCCGGCCGGATTACCTGCGAGGTCGAGTCGACGCTGCAGCGTTGCCGTGATCCCGGAGGGCGACAGGCGTATCGCGAGTCCGCGGATCCAGCTCGGCAGCGCGGCGAACGGATCCCGTTCGGCCTTGACTGCCGTCGGAGCACTCTGCGAGTAACGGGTGTCGATCGTCGTGAGCGCCCGAGCCACCCCGGTCTCCGCAGGGCGCGCGCTCAGGCCGATGACAGCGAGGGCGATGCCGGCGCCGAGCGCGGCGACACCGACGACCAGAAGCACGATCGGAGTCATTTCAGGCCTCCACCTTGATCAGTGCGCGGATCCAGAATCCGCCCAGGACGATGAGCCCGACCGCGCCGGCGACCATCACCAGGCCGAGCGGTGTGCTGAACAGCGGGCTCATGTACTGCGGTTTGCTCACCGTCAGCCAGGCGCCGAGCACGATCGGCAGGCCGACGATGATGTAGCCGGAGAGCCGGCCTTCGGCGCTCAGCGCCCGTACCTGGCGGCGCGTCTGCGCCCGCTCGCGCATGGTGTCGACGGTGTTGGTCAGTACCTCGGCCAGGTTGCCGCCGACTTCGCGCTGGATCCGGGTGGCCATCACCACCCAGCGCAGGTCGTCGCAGCGCATCCGGTCGGCGACGTGGTTGAGGCCGTCCTCGAGGTCGACGCCGATCCTGGTCTCGGCCAGTGCGCGCGAGAACTCGCCGGCGGCCGGTTGGGTGCCGTCGCGGACGACGGCGTCGACAGCCTGAGGGAGTGAGAACCCGGAGCGCAGCGATCCGACGACGAGTTGCAGTACGTCCGGGAGCTGCTCGCCGAAGGCCGCGCGACGGCGGCTGATCCGGATGCTGACCAGAACGTGTTGCGCGATCCAGGCAGCGATGAGTCCGATCGGCAGGCTGAGCAACCGGTTGCCGGACAGGAGCATCACCATGACTCCCAGCGCGGCGCCGCCGCACAACACCAACGACACCCATTCGGCAGGCCCGCGCTTCAGATCGGCCAGGTCGAGCCGCTTCGCGAGTCCCTGCTCGGCACCGCTGGATCGCAGGACCTGGCCGACCAGTCCGACAGCGCCGGTCTGCTCGACGGTGCCTGCGTCCTCGCCCGACGGGTGCTCGCCGCGACGAGGTCCGTACCGGCCGAGCTGCCGGGCCAACCGCCGCGTGGCGTCTTCACGCGCTCCTTGCCAACGAAGCAGGATGACGCCGAGCAGGAGCATCAGGAAGACGCCGGCCAGCAGTGCGATGAGTTGCCAGGTCCAGATGGATCGGTGCGGACGGACCGGCGGCGGTGCGACCGGGGGCGCCGGCGGCGCAATCGTGGCGAAGGTCAGCGGAGTCTTGGCGCTGACCGAGCCGATCGAGACGAGCAACGTGACGGTCCGGCCGGCGAGTGCGTCCGGCACGGTGACCTCGACCTTGGCACGGTCAGAGAAGTTGCGGGCCGCAGCCGCGAAGGCCGCGGTCAGGCTGGCCGCGCTCTGCGCGCTCAGGGTCCGGCCGCCGGAGGCCGACGCGAGCTGCCGTGCTGCCGTCGCATCGCCCGCTCCGTACCGGAACGCGACGACGTCGGTCGGAACCTGCTCCGCTGCCAGTTGCCTGGTGACCGCAGCAAGGCTTGCTTTGCTGGACGTGTCGACGCCGTCGGACAGTACGACCAGCCGGCGCTGCGCCGACGGCCCGAGGCGGGCAGCGTCGAGGATCGCGACGGCGGCCTGCACTGCGTCGTACAGGGCGGTGTTCCCGGCGGGCTGCGTCTGCGCCAGCGCGGTGCGCACCACCGCGCGGTTCGTCGTTGGCCGGACCAGGAGCCGCGGCCGGTCCGAGAACGTGAGCAGGCCGGCCTGAACGTCATCGGGCAGGTTGGCCAGGTAGTTGAGCGCGGCTTGGCGTGCCGCGGCAATCCCCGACGCAGCCATCGAGCCGCTGGTGTCCAGCACAACGACCACCGCGCGCGGCGGCGCGGCTGTCGCTGCCGAGCTGCTCACCGGCGTCACTCGAGCCGGCAACTGTGTTTGGTCGGCCAGCACGCGCACCGTCTTCGCATCCAGCCTGCCGGACACATTGGCGGTCGTCAGGACGAAGTCGGCGTGGCCCGCGCGGACCTGCACCGAATCGATGCGGGCCGTCGGCGTTCCGTCCGCGGACGCGATCCCCGGCAGCATGGCCAGCGTTGCGGCCGCGGCAGCCAGTACCGCGCCCACGAGCTGCCGTCGGCTCCTCATCGGTGGACCTCTTCCGAGCCGAAGATCCGCTGCGGGAGCCGGATCCCGCGGTCGGTGAGACGGTCGAGGAAGGCGGGCCGCAGACCGGTCGATCGCAGTGTGCCGCGGAACCAGCCCCCCTCGTCGACACCCGCATGGAAGTCGAACTGGAAGAGGTCCTGGAGCGTGACGATGTCGCCCTCCATGCCCGCGACCTCGGTGATGTGGGTGATCCGCCGGGTCCCGTCCTTGAGCCGGCTCTGGTGCACGATCAGGTCGATCGCCGAGGCCATCTGCTCGCGGATCGCGCGCTGCGGCAGTTCGACGCCGCCCATCAGCACCATGGTCTCCAGCCGCGCGAGCGAGTCGCGCGGCGCGTTCGAGTGCACGGTGGTGATCGAGCCGTCGTGACCCGTGTTCATCGCCTGCAACATGTCCAGCGCGGCTCCGTCCCGGACCTCGCCGATGATGATCCGGTCCGGCCGCATCCGCAGGGTGTTGCGGACCAGGTCCCGGATCGCGATCTCGCCGCGCTTCTCGACGTTCGCCGGCCGGGCCTCCAGGCGCAGCACGTGTTCTTGCCGCAGTTGCAGTTCGGCGGCGTCCTCGATCGTGACGATGCGCTCGTCGTCGGGCAGGAACGAGGACAGGACGTTCAGGGTGGTCGTCTTGCCGGAGCCGGTGCCGCCGCCGATCAGGATGTTCAGCCGGCCGCGGACGCACGCCCGGAGCAGTTCCGCGACCGGTTGGGTGAGCGTGCCGAACGAGATCAGGTCCTCGACCGTGAACGGGTCGGCGGCGAACTTCCGGATCGTCAGCAGCGAGCCGTCCAGTGCGATCGGCGGGACGACGGCGTTCACCCGGCTGCCGTCGGGGAGCCGCGCATCCACCATCGGGCTGGCGTCGTCGACGCGGCGGCCGATCCGGGACACGATCTTGTCGATCGTGCGGCGCAGGTGGCTCTCGTCGGTGAACGCCGCGTCGACCGGTTGCAGTCGTCCTTCGCGTTCGACGTAGATCTGGTCGTGGCCGTTGACCATGATCTCGGAGACGCCGGCATCGCGCAGGTACGGTTCGAGCGGGCCGTGGCCGAGGATCTCGTCGGCGACCTCCTGTGCGACCCGCGCCCGGTCGGCCGCTGTCATGGGGGTGTCGTCACGTTGCAGTACGGTCTGCAGCGTCCGCGTGACCTGCTGCTCGAGGAGGCGCTGGTCGAGGTGGGCGTCGTACAGCTTGGGGCCGAGGCTTTCGAGCAGGCCCTGGTGCACGCTCCGTTTCACGCCGGCGAACGGATCGGCATTCCGCGCGGCACGACGCGGTACGTCGGTGCTCGCCTGGGCACCCGGAGGGTTCGCGGGTGCTGCCCGCCCGGTCTGTACTGCGTCGCCGGGATGCGCCTTCTGGGCGAGACGCTCAGAAAGGTTCATGACCGCCTCCCCGCGCCACGACGGGCGAATGCCCGGGTCCTGACAGCCACCGGCCGGCTGAGCAGGCGGTCGTTGGCGAAGCGAGTGATGGCCTGGCTGACAGGATGGGTCGGCGTGCCGATCACGATCGGAACGCCCTTGTTGATGGAGATCGGGACGTTCCGGCTGGACGGCACCTGCCCGTTGAGTGGGCTGCGCACCACGCGTTCGACGTCGGCAGTCGACAGACCGACCTTCGAGTCCGAACGGTTGACCAGCACCGACCGGATGTCACGTGAGTACGACAGCAGGTCGAGCATGTCGATCGTCAGCCGGAGGTTCTTCAGCGCCGGCGTGTCCGGTGTGGTCAGTAGGACGTGGTGATCGGAGACGTCCATGGCGGTCAGTACGTGCTCGCTGAACTGTGCCGGGGTGTCGACGACGACGAAGTCGTACATGCCGCGCAGCACCGTGAGCAGTTCGCCGACCAGTGCGGCAGGAATCTTTTCCGCGTCACCCGGCGCGATCGGCGCGAGCAACATGTCCAGCCCCGGCCGGTACGGCGTCAGCAACGAGGCCGCACCGGTCGTGTCGAGGTGGCCGGCCATCGGCAACGCGTCGCTGATCGTCCGGACCGGATCCAGTTGGACGCTGATCGCGACGTCCCCGAAGGCGAGGTCGAGATCCACCAGGCAGACCTGTTCGCCATGGGCCGCGGCCAGCGCGGCGGCCAGGTTGATGGCGAGGGTCGTCTTGCCGCAACCGCCCTTGGCGGAGAAGACGGTGATGACCTTGCCCTGCCGTGCGGGTTCGGGCTCGTCGTGGAAGCGCAGGTCGGTCCGCGCCCGCTCCGACAACACCCGGGAACGTTCACACGCGGCGTGCAACGCGACGGTGTCACCCGCGGCGACCACCTCGCGCACGCCGGACCGGAGCGCCTCCGTGAGCAGCGCGACGTCCACCACGTCGCGGATCAGGATCACGCCGGTGACCGGCCGGTCGAACCGCACCTGCGCAGCGAAGCGCAGCGCCGCGTCGGTGTCGATGCCGGGCCCGACCACCACCAGGTCCTCGGCGGGGTCGTCGTTCAGGGCCCGGAGCGCAGCATTGAGGTCGTCGACCGACGTGACGTTCCCGCCGAGGTCCGGGACCAGGTCGTCGTCCGGCGCGGTAGCCGGTTGGCAGCGGATGGTCATCGCAGTGCCTCACTTCTTCTTGGATGTCGGGGCCACCGGGAACAGCGGCTCGTCGTGGTCCTGGACCTTGACCTGGGTGGACGGGCCGAGCAGCGTCAGGTACGGCAGCGAGGTCTGGGACAGCTGGATCAGCCGCTGCGCGTCCAGCTGGCTCGCGGCGAACGTCACGAGCGTCATGTCGTTCTGCGCCGACCCGGCGCCTTGCGACAGCGCACCGTTGCCGGCCTTGGCGTCGTTCTGGGACGTCGCCGGGCCGACCGCGAGGACCCGGACCTTCGGAATCACGACTGCGGTCTTGTTGATGCCCTTGCCCTGCTGCTTGTGCTGTCCGGTGCAGTTCGGCTGGCCACTGGCATCGCTGTTGCTGGTGGCAACGACCGTACCGAAGACCGCGACGTCCGATCCGGCCTTCACGTTGCCGGCCACCATCTCCGCGCTGCAGAACGTGATGCTGACGGCGACCTGGCCCTCCGGGATCATCAGTCCGCTCGTAGCCTGTGCCGTGGTCACGAGCATCGACTTGAGCAGCAACTGGCCGGGGCTGAGATCGGACGCGGTGACGAGCGCGTCCTGGGCCGGCGTGAGCTCCGTGAGCGCGTCGGCCGACACCGAGGAGGCAGGCAGCGTCTCCTGGTGCAGTGAGGCCTTGGCGTCGCGGGCCGCGGTGCCCGACGGAATCGCCTTGCCGACGACCAGGACGGTCACCGCCTGCTGCCCGGCCACCGCGCGGGCATCGGCGCGATCGACGTAGACGAGCACGGCTGCGGTCCCGAGGACGGCCAGCGATACCGCCAGCACAATGGTCAGAACTCGACGTTTCATGGTTCTCTCTCCTCTGCTGGCGGTATCAGCCGGCGAGTTTGACGATCGCGGCACCGAAGTACGGGCCGGAGCCGACGGTGGTGGAAGCAGGCACCAGGGCCTGCGTGAAGTGACCGAAGATGCAGGACGGCGTGGTCTGGCCGTTCGGGCAGTCAGCCTTGGTGTACGGCGACGGAATGACGTCCTTGAGCGGGTTCATGTTCGCGTAGCCGGTCAGGACGAACGCGGCGAGACCGACCATGTGGTACGTCGCGCCGCTGCCGGTTCCTGTCGTGGTGTCGAAGATCGGGATGAAGATCGGCTGCCCGCCGGCGACGTACGACGTCAGGATGTCCTGGCACGCTTTGGAGATGTTCTTGCCAGGATCGCTGCCGGCGACCGGACCGCTCTGCGTGACGTCGATCGCGGCGCTGCATCCGCCACTGTCGGCCAGCCAGCCGAACTCCCCAGGAGCGCTCAGGCCGTCGCACGTAGGCGCGTTGGGCGCGTCGCGCACGAAGATGACGACCTCTTTGCCATAGGTGGGCTGCGAGCTCCCGCCGGTCGCTCGATTCCAGGCGCACAGCGACAGGGTCATCGCGATCGACTGGGAGACCTTGACCGCGGGTCCCCAGATGGCGCGGGCGCAGGCGAGGACCGTCGAGCCTTGGTAGCCGGCGTTTCCGGTCAACGTGCGGGCGAACACCGGCGGCAACAGCGACGAGCCGCCGGCCGTCCGGGTCGCGGTGTGGACGTCGACGTAATTCGTAGCGGACGTGGGCGCGTTCGGGCAGTCGACCGGTGTTCCGCTCGATCCCGGGCATCCGGACAGGCCGCTGTTGGGGCCGGAGCCGCAGACCAGAGTTACGGCGGACGTGCCGTCCTTGGCGTTGAGGTTCGCGTAGTTGGCTGCCCTGTCGGGGGCGCAGGCCTGGCCTGTGACGCAGCTCTTCGCGACGGCGATTGCGCCGGAGTCGGCGCCGTTCTGCAGCTCGGCGCGCTCCTGGTACAGCTGTCCGACGTCGACGGTCAGGGCCGCCATGCCGAGCAGTACGCCGGTGCCGAGCAGGGTGCCGACGAGGATGCCGAAGGCACCGCGGTCGTCCGCGCCGAGCCGGCGCATCACCACGCGCAGGAACGGTGGAATCAGGTTTCGCATGGCATGACTCCTACGGCGGACAGCGTGGTCTGGCCGCTGAGGCCGTTACCACCGAAAAAGCCGACGAGATAACCCAGTCCCGGCGAGAACTGGAAGGTGTAACTGGTTTGCACGCTGCCGTCGCTCGCCATCGCGCCGGCGCCGACCGGGCAGGACCTCTGGATCGACACGTTGACCGGGCTCAGCCCGGTCGCGGCCGCCTGCGTCCGGCCGACCACGTCCTGCTGGCCGAAGGCGACCAGCCGCGAGCCTTCGCGCGCAGCGTTCGTCAGGGTCTGTTGGGCGTTGAGCATCCGCCCGAAGTCGATGATGCCCAGCACGATCAGCAGCATCAGGGGGAGCAGCAGCGCGAACTCCACAGCGGCTGCGCCGCGGTCCGCGCTGCTGCGCCCATGGAGCGAGCGCGGCAGCATGCGGCGTACCCGTGCCGCGCGCCGGTGGTGCGATCCCCGGCCGTGGTGAGTTTCCCCGCCGCGGCTGCCTGGTCTCGGATCCATGAGTTCTCCCTGGTCGGTGGCCCGACCTGTCAGAGGTGGGCCGCGACGTCGGTGAACAACTTGGCGACGGCCGGGCCGAGGATCAGCAGGGCGGGAACCACGACGACGGCGATCAGCGCGGCCAGCAGGCCGTACTCGATCATGGTGGCGCCACGCTCGTCGCGGCGCGTCCGCTCGATGGCGGTCTGTACGTAGGTGAGCAGCTGGATGAGCATCTGGAGCTCCTTGTTCTGGGGCGGGTCCGAAAGACCCGCCCGATCGATCGACCGGCGATCTGCCGATCGGTACCGCTACGGTGTGGTTTCGCGGGCCCGGCCCGGTAGCGACCGATCGGCCAGGAATCCCGCACCGCTCGGTGGACACGACGGCGATCGGCCGACAGCCTGTCGGCCAAGCGCCCGACAGGTCGGGCGATCGGTCAGCATCGGTTGGCGTTCGGCCAGTCGTCCGTCGCGGTCGTTTCGGTACGTGCCGGCCGCGCCGTACCTTGACCGGCATGTACCTCACCTGGATGGTTGCCGGAGGCATCATCGGCTTCGTCGCCGGACTGCTGCTGCGCGGCACGGTGTTCCGGCTGTCGCTGCCGTCGGGAACACGCACGAGTTGCGCACGTTGCGCGGCACCCCTGCAGGGTCCGCTCAGGATCCGTTGCGGGCAGTGCCATGGCTGGTACGGCGTCCCGCTCGTCCTCGAGCTGGTGACCGCGGCCGTGGTCGCGCTCCTGCTGTGGCGGTTCGCAGGCCTGCCCGAAGCGGCGCCGTACGCCTTCGTCGGGGTGATCGGTGTCGCCTTGGCAGCCGTCGACCTCTCGGTCCAACGGCTGCCGAACCGGTTGACGTTCCCGCTGTATCCGGGGCTGGTTGGCTTGTTCGGGCTCGCGGCGTTGCTCGACGGTCATCCCGGTCGGTTGCTCCGCGCCGTACTGGGCGGACTTGTTCTCGGCGGGTGCTATCTGGTGCTGGCGATCGCCGGCCGTGGGCAGCTCGGTGGGGGTGACGTCAAACTTGCCGGCGGGCTCGGCATCGCGCTCGGCTGGCTGGGCTGGCCGACTCTGCTCGCCGGAGCGGCGCTCGGCTTCGTGATCATGGGTGTGGCCGGCGCCGCGCTGCTGATCGCCCGGCGGGTCACGCTCCACCAGGCGATCAGCTTCGGCCCCTTCATGCTCGGCGGAGCCCTCCTCGCCGTCCTGGCCACCGCGTGAGGCCTCCGTCCCGCCGTACTAGGGCCGAAAGTCCCTGTTCCCCCAGTCTCGGTGTTACCTAATGTAACGGCGACACCGGGGGAGCAACTATGAGTAATCAGATCAGGATCGTGGTCGTCGACGGTCACACGCTCACGCGCTTCGGGCTTCTCGGCCTGGTGGCCGGACAGCCGGACCTGGAGGTCGTCGGGGAGGCGTCCCTGGGCGCCGAGGCGTTCACAACGGTCGCAGGCTCCGGCGCCGACGTGATCGTGCTCGACACGGTGCTGCCGGACGGCGACGGTCTCCGCGTCGCGCGAGACCTGCTCGACCGGCGCCCGGGCCTCGGGATTGTCCTGCTGACGTCCGACGGGCAGGACGACGTCTTGTTCCGGGCGCTGGAAACAGGTGTGTCGGCGTTCGTTCCGAAGGTCGCGCCGGCGACCGAGGTCCTGGCGGCGATCCGGCACGCGGCCGTCGCGGCCGGTTCGTTCATCGCCAGCGGACTCGGACCTGCCATCGCCCGTCGAGGTGCCTCCGCCGCGAAGCCGGGGAAGGACCGGCCGGCGGGCGGCCCCACGGTGTCGCTCAGTCCGCGCGAGACCGAAGTACTGGAGATGCTCGGCAGGGGCTTGCCGGTCGCCGCGATCGGCACCGCCTTGTACGTCAGCCACTCCACGGCCAAGACCTACGTCGCCCGGCTGTACGAGAAACTCGGCGCGACCAACCGGGCCCAGGCGCTGATGCTCGGACTGCGGTACGGCCTGATCCGGCCGCACCAGCCCACCGCCTGACCGAGGGAACCGGGTAACCAAGCGCTCAACTATTCCGGTGAAAAGCACCTGATCGAAATCCGTAACGGACTGTAGGTGGCCGCCGATTGTCGCTACAGAAGGTGACATCAGATCCATCTCCGGCCGCAACCGCCGGAGCGTGTCACGGGGGGAACATCATGCAGAACTCGATCACCGTGGTCGTCGTCGACGGCCACACCCTGACCAGATACGGACTGACGAGGCTGGTCAGCGCCGATGCCGAGATCACGGTCGTCGGCGAGTGCGGTCTCGCGGCCGAGGCGTCGGCGCTGGTCGCGTCCGTCCGGCCGAACGTCGTGATCCTGGACGTCGCACTGCCGGACGGCGACGGTCTCGAGCTGGCCCGCGAGCTCAGGGACCGGTACTCCGACCTCGGCATCGTCGTGCTCACCGGCCAGTCCGGAGACGGTGTGCTGTTCCGGGCGCTGGAGACCGGCGTGTCCGCGTTCGTCGACAAGACCGCCCCGAATCCCGAGGTCCTCGCGGCGATCCGGCATGCGGCGGTCGCGGCAGCGTCCTTCACGGCGACCGGCCTCGGGCCGGCACTCGCCCGCCGCGGACAGCCTGTCCTCACCAGGCAGGTGGCTGCCGGTCCGTCGTGCGCGACGCTCAGCCCGCGTGAACTCGAGGTCCTCTCGCTGCTGGCCACCGGAATGTCGGTGCCGGCGATCGCCGCCACGATGTTCGTGAGCCTGTCGACCGCGAAGACCTACGTGTCCCGCCTGTACGAGAAGCTGGGCGCCACGAACCGCGCCAACGCCATCATGACCGCAATGCGACTGCGCCTCCTCCAGTCCGAGCTCAGCGCCTCGGCCTGAACCTCAGGGGCGGCCGTCGGCCGGGTAGCGGTGGATCATCGCAGCAGTAGCGTGACGGTCAGGACCGCGAAGACGCAGATCACCGCGATCGCGATCACGCGGATCACGATCCGTAACAGCAGGGCCCACCAGGGGACCTTTTCGGTGTCCGTACTGGACCTTGTCATGGCTGGCTCCCTTCGCGCACACCTCCAGCAGACGCCTGACTGCGCAGACTCGGGAGGGCAGAAGTGCCCACCTTGCGTGGACCGGACGGCCCTGTGAGTGGACGGCGGTGAGCAGTTGGCTCAAGGAGCAAGGACTCGTTCGGGTCGATGCGAAGGGTGTGATGGTCATGATGACGGACGCTGATCGGCAGGCGCTGCTGCAGGCGGCGGTGACGGCGCCGTCGATGCACAACACCCAGCCATGGCGGTTCCGGTTCGTGGGCCGGACGGTGGAGGTCTATCGCGATCGGCGCCGTGAACTGCCGGCGGAGGACCCGTCGCGGCGGATGTTGTTCGTTTCGCTCGGGGCCGCGATCTTCAACCTGCGGGTGGCTGCCGCGGCCCAGGGGATGGGGTCGCAGGTGCGCCACCTGGTCGATCAGCGGCGGCCCGACCTGGTCGCGATCGTGGAACTCGACGGACCCGCAAACCAGTCGATGGCCGCGCTCGCCCCGTCGCTGACGCGGCGCCGGACGAATCGTGAGCCGTTCAGCGATGAGCAGCTGCCGCCGCAGCTCCGCGTCGAGCTGGACCTGTGCGCGCGGGTCGAAGGCGCCGTACTGCAGTGGATCGACAAGCCGGCCCGCCGCTGGTGGTTGCGGATAGCAACGAACGACGCGATGACAGCGGACGACGAGGACGCGGCCCGGACCGCCGAGCGGCGGCAGTGGGTAGGTGGCGACCGGGCGCTCGACGGCATCCCGTCGAGCGCACTGGGCTCCCGGGTTGCCGGTGGCGACCCGGTGGTGCGGGACATGGCTGCCACGGCCGCCGACGCGGGCAGACCGGTCGCCGACTTCGAGCGGGAGCCACAGTTCGCCGTACTGGCAACTCGCTACGACGGACCGATCGAGTGGCTGCGAGCCGGACAGGCGCTGGAACACGTGCTGCTGGAGGCAACAACGCGTGGTGTGGCGACCTCACTGCTGAATCAGGCGATCGAGCACGAGGAGCTGCGGAACGAGATCAACGATCCACTCGGACCGTGGCAGCGGCCACAGGTGGTGATCCGCTTCGGGTACGGCGTGCAGGTCCCGCCGACACCGCGCCGCCCGGCGGCCGACGTGCTGCTGGCGGAACCCACCCCCAGCCGGGGTGAGGACGTGTTCGATCAGGATGTTCCGTGAGCACTCCGGGCCGCAACGGTCGAGGCGAGCAGGCCGTAGTGGCCGTCGTACCTTGCGTACAGGGCTTGTAAACGACCGGTTTGGTGGTCCGCGTAGACATCGAAGGAAGCGCCGGTGAGGTCGAGGCGAGCCTTCGCCTGCACGAGACTGCTGCGCCGAAGTGCCGCGAGCGCGATCGGCGGTGCGGTGATCTCGAGGCCGATCGGGTTCGGCCGTGCCTGGAGGATCCGGTAGCCCCCGGCGCCGGCCCGGATCACGATGCTCTCCTGGTGGCTGTACCTCTCCCGGAAGAGGTGGAAGCGGTAGTCCATCGCCTCGAGGATCACGATCGCGGCGGTGACAGGCATCGTCGCCGGCTGACCGGTCTTGCGTCGGACGACGCGGCGGATCGAGGGCGGAAGCCGCTCAGGCGGCGTGGGCGGCGGCAGTGCGCCGGCACGTTGCCGGAGGCACTCGGCCAGTGCGTCGGGGAACAGGTCCAGCTGACCGATGAGTCGTGCCGCGACCAGGCCGACGACCTCGGACATGGTTGCGGCGGCGACCTGAGCGCGCGCCCGCCGCCCCGCGGTCAGCTGTACGTTGACCTGCGCGACCAGCGGCCTCAGGAGACCGGGTTCCGGCAGTCGAGTGAGCCGCACCCGGCTGCTCGTTGCCCAGGGCCCCAGGATCGGAGCCAGATGGTCCCGAATCACCGCCACCGCGTCGGTCGGCAGAATTCCCGCCGTACTGACCGGAATCGCCGTCGGCGTTCGCAACGGCACGGCAGCGTTGTTGTCTCTGCTCATCTCTTCCCCCCGGAAGTTCGCCTCTTCAGAGTCGCACATCAGCGGCGATTCCGGGGCAGGTCTCCTGGACCCGGAAACCGGGCCGATGGTCCCTGTTCTCAGCTGGCCGTTCGGAGGACGCTCGGGGTATGAACGCGGTCTTCGACTGGCTCGCGAATCTGCCCACCTGGCTGGTGCTCACGGCTGTCTGCCTGCTCCCGGCCCTGGAGGCTTCGACCTTCCTGGGCCTGGTGGTGCCCGGCGAAACGGCGGTCATCATCGGCGGCGTGATCGCGCATGCCGGCGCGCTGCAGTTGTGGGTCGTCATGGTGGCGGCCGCGATCGGTGCAGTGGCGGGCGACCAGGTGGGGTTCGTCGTCGGGCGCCGGTACGGTCCAGCGCTCCTCGGGCGACTGCCGGGCAGGCTGCGGCATCCGGAACGGATCGAGCGCACCCTCGCGCTGATCCGGCGCCGCGGCGCCGTCGCGGTGGTTCTCGGCCGCTGGACCGCGGCCTTCCGGGCACTGGTGCCGGGGATCGCGGGCATGAGCCGGATGCGGCGGACGCACTTCACCGTCGCGAACGTCATCGGCGGCCTGATCTGGGCCGTCCTGGTGGCCGGCGGAGGCTACCTGGCCGGAGCCTCGTACAAGGCCCTCGAGAAACGCCTCGGCCTGGTGAGCGGCCTGCTCCTCGCCGCGTTCGTGGGCACGGTCGTTGCGGTCGTGGTGGTACGTCGTCGGCGCCACCGGCCGCGCCGCGGATGAGCGCGCCGGGCTGGGGCGTTCCAAGAATTCCCCAAGATCGGGCTGCCAGCCTGGGCGTTCCGAACCGGTCCGACTGAGGGAAAGTGATGCAGACAGTCAACGGGCTCCCCGCCCACGTGCTCCTCGTGCACGCCATCGTCGTTCTCCTACCGCTCTGCGCGGCCCTGCTGGCGCTGACCGCGCTGTGGCCGGCAGCCAGGCGCCGGCTCGCCGGCCCGAACGCGATCCTGTCGGTGTTCGTGGTCGTGCTGGTGCCGATCACAACCAGCGCCGGCGAGTGGTTGGAGCACCGGCTGACACCCGATCCACTGATTCGTCGGCACACCGAGCTCGGCGACACGGCCATCTACGCGGCGATCGCGGTCGCCGTGCTGGCAGTCGTCGTCTGGTGGCGACAGCGCGAGAGCACCGGACGAACACCAGCCAAGCGCACCTTTCTGGCGCCCGCTTCACGCGCCGTCACGGGAACGCTGACGGTTGTCGCCCTTGTGGTCTCGGCCGCGGCAGTGTACGACGTCGTACGCATCGGCGACTCCGGCGCGAAGGCGAGCTGGAACAACTGGGCCGCTCACCGCTGACCGACTCTGATCGCGGTGGGCAGGGTGGGCAAGCGTGTGGGCACGGTCAGTGGGCGGTGGAGATGTCGCGGCCGTCGAGCGCGGGGAGCGCGAGCAAGGTCAGGACGACTGTGCCTGCGATGAGCCACAGGTAGCTGAGTTGGAGGCCTGCGCCGAGGGGGCCGCTGTGGAACGCCTGGTGGATGGGGGAGTACGGCTGCCAGGACTCGAAGCGGGGCAGGATCAGCCCGGCGGCGTACACGACGTACGCGGCCGCTGCGGCCGCCGCGGCGAGGCCGATGGCGGTGGTGCGGCGGCCCGTGACGGCGCCGATGGTGAGCGCGAGGACGCCGTACTCGAGACCGAGCAACGCCATCGCGAGGGCACCACTCGCCGCCGCCGCCGCGGAGATCCCCAGACCGAAGATCAGACTGCCGATGCCGCTAGCCGCGAAGAGGACCGTGCCCAGGGCAACGACCGAGACTGCCAGCGCGAGGGCCTTGTCGAGAACGATCCGGGCGCCGGAGACCGGGGTGACCAGCAGCAGCTCCAGAGTGCCGCGTTCCTCCTCACCGGCGATCGCACGGGCGCCGTGACCGATGCTGTAGACCAGGAACAGCCCGGGCAGCATCAGCGTGAACAACTCGGCGTTCAGGAAGCCGTTCCCGGTCGTCATCGCGTCCAGGTCGAAGAACTTTCGCAGCTCCTCGGGGAACGACTGCGACAGCTGCTGGAGGTCCGGCATGTCCCGGACGGACGGCCACAGAGCGCACTCCAGCAGCACGAGGACGGCGATCGCGATCGACCACCCGACCAGCCCGCGGCGGGCGTCGTACAGCGACTTGAGGAAGACGTTGCCGAACATGGCTTTCACCTCTGCCCGTCGTAGTAGTCCAGGAACGCCGCCTCGAGATCGGCCTCGTGGCTGAGCACGTTGGTGACGTCGAACGGCGCTATCGCCCTGATCAGCTCGGCGGTCGATCCGGTGATCGTGACGCGGGCAGTGTGCCCGTCGACGGCTACTTCCTCGACGCCCGGTACGGCATGCATCCGGCCGGCCGGCGGCGTGTCCGCGAAGGTCAGATCGAGACACCGCCGGGCGCGGTCCTTCAGCATCTGCACCGACTGGACTGTGACCAGGCGCCCGGCGCGCAGGATCGCGACCGTGTCGGCGACTGCCTCGACCTCGGACAGCACGTGGGAGGACAGGAACACGGTCCGGCCGGCGTCGCGGGTCTCGCGGAGCAGCGCCCGGAACTCCCGCTGCATCAGCGGATCGAGGCCGGAGGTCGGTTCGTCGAGGAGCAGCAGCTCCGGCTCGTGCATGAACGCCTGCACGATCCCGACCTTCTGCCGGTTGCCGCGCGACAACGCGCCGATGCGTACGCCGAGGTCCAGGTCGAACCGCTTCGCGAGCAGCTTGATGTGCTCCCGGTCTACGCCGCCGTACAGGTGCGCGAAGTACTCCAGGTACTGCGCTCCGGTCAGGTCGGGATACGCCACGAAATCGCCCGGCAGGTAGCCGATCCGTCGCTGCAGCGCGTCGTACTGATCGGCGGCGTCGAACCCGAACACGATTGCGGACCCCGAGGTCGGGCGGACGAGCCCGGCGAGCAGGCGGATCGTGGTGGTCTTGCCGGCCCCGTTCGGCCCGAGGTATCCGACGATCGCGCCGGCCGGGATGTCGAGGTCCAGCTTGTCGAGCGCGGTCCGGCGGCCGAAGCGCTTGGTCAGCCCGCGCGTCTTGATGACGGTGTCCATGGCAGCGCTCCTGACGGTGGACGACGGATGGACGTGGCACCTCCTGGGGCTCGTCCTGCAGCTCCAGTCAAACCGTGGGAAGGCACCGTGGGCAGGGCCGAAGGTCCCGCCGAAGAGTGCGGTTCGGCCGCTGCCGCGGCCGGTCGGGCGGACCAGTGTCGAGGGTGGGAAGTCTCGTTCAGGGAGGTTCGTGATGAAGGCATTGGTGTACAACGGTCCGGGGCAGCGGAGCTGGCGCGAGGTGCCGGATCCGGTGATCCAGGATCCCGAGGATGCGATCGTCCGCGTCGACGCGGTGACGATCTGCGGCACCGATCTGCACATCCTGAAGGGCGATGTGCCGACGGTCCAGCCGGGGCGGATCCTCGGCCACGAGGCGGTCGGCACGATCACCGAAGTCGGTACCGGTGTGCGCGGTGTGGCGATCGGCGATCGGGTGCTGATCTCGTGCATCACGGCGTGCGGCCGGTGTGAGTACTGCAGGCAAGGTCATTACGGTCAGTGCCTCGGTGGCGGCGGCTGGATCCTCGGTCACCTGATCGACGGCACGCAGGCGGAGTTGGTACGGGTCCCGTTCGCGGACCGGTCGGTGTACAAGCTGCCGGACAACGTCACCAATGAGGAGGCCGTGCTGCTGGCCGACATCCTGCCGACGTCGTACGAGGTCGGCGTACTCAACGGCAAGGTGTCCCCGGGTGACACCGTGGTGATCGTCGGGGCCGGTCCGATCGGGTTGGCGGCGTTGGCGACGAGCAAGCTGTTCACGCCGTCACATGTCGTCGTGGTCGACGCGGCCGACTCGCGACGCAAGGCTGCGCTGGAGCGGGGCGCTGACCTGGCACTCGGCCCGGACGAGGACGTGGTGACGAAGATCCGCGAGCTGACCGGCGGACTCGGCGCGGACGTCGCGATCGAGGCGGTCGGCGTGCCGGCCACGTTCGAGCTGTGTACGCAGGTAGTTCGCCCTGGCGGTACGGTCGCGAACGTCGGTGTCCACGGTGCGCCGGCGACGCTGCACCTGGAGGACCTGTGGATCAAGAACGTGACCATCACGACCGGTCTGGTCGACACGTTCTCGACACCGCGGCTGTTGTCGATGCTCGCAGCCGGGCGGTTGCAGCTGCCGGGCCTGATCACGCACCGTTTCGGGCTGGACGAGATGCAGGACGCGTATGACGTGTTCGCCGACCCGGCCACGACCGGAGCTCTGAAGGTCGCCCTGTTCGGCGACAAGGGATTCGAGTAGCAGGGAGAGCCGCGGTCCACGACCAGCTGTCGTGGACCGCGGCCTTCTTGGGTGCAGCCCGCGCTCAGCCGAGGAAGTGACCGGCCGGGTGCTTGGCCATGTGCTTCGGCGAATGTGTCGGCCCGTCCTCCGGGACGGGGCGGTGCCAGGTGCTGCGTTCGGTGGCGTCGAGGGCGGCACTGATGTCGGCGGCCCAGGTGCGGATCTTCGGCCAGTCGCGAGAGTCGGTCGCCAGATCACCGGTGGCGAGGTGGCGCGCCAGGAAGCCCTTGGCCGTAGCAGGATCGAGACGGCCCGCGAACGTGACCGCGGGGGACGCGCCGATCGCGTGCGCCAGACGGCGAACGGCTGGCGGCATTGCCTGGTCCTGCTCCCTGTCCGGTCCGACCGGGCCGCTGTGGAAGAGCCAGACCTGGCGCTCACGGAGCGGGCCGACGTTGTGGCGGAGGAACCGTACGGCGTCGCGCCGCCACCGGCGGACGTAGAGCGCACTGCCCAGGATCACCACGTCGTACGCCGTGATGTCCGTGACCCGGCTGACGTCGAGCACGTCGACATCGTGGTGGTGTCCGCGCAACTCGGCGCCGATCGCCTCGGCGATCTGGGCGGTCGCATTCGACTTGCTGGCATAGGCGACCAGTACCTTCTTCGACATCAGGACCTCCTCGAGCTCTCTGCCAGCACACCAGCCGACGGCGTGCCGGCGGCAGCGCCGAACGGCCCGGCTATGCGGGACCTTCGATTGCGGCACGGGGAATGACGGCGACCGGGCACGGCGCCTGGTGGAGCATGGTCTGGCTGACCGACCCGAGGAGCAGCCCGGCAAACCCACCACGCCCGCGCGAGCCGACCACGAGCAGCCGGGCGTCTGCGGACCACTCCAGCAGGAGCTCGGCCGGATGTCCCGTCACCTCGACAACCTCGGCCTCACGGACGTGGGGGCGGATCGCCGTGAGCAGTTCGTGGTCGTCGTCTTCGCTCTCGTCGAGAACAGCGACGATCCGGGCCGGGAGGTCGTGGCGGCGGGCGTACGCGAGGCCGAAGTCGAGCGCGGCGTCGGCCGGCCGCGAGCCGTCGTACCCGATGACGACCTGACTGCCGGCGAGCGAGTCGTCGGCGGGCCGTACGACGACCACCGGGCAGTGTGCGTGCGTCGAGAGCTCGAGGCCCGCCGAGCTGACGACGAGTCCGAGCAGCCGTCCGGTGGTCCGGCTGCCGATCACTATCAGATCGGCGGTCCGGGACTCCGCGAGCAGTACGGGCGACGGGAAGCCGTCGACGCGGCGCCCTGTGATCGGCAGACCGGGCTCGAACTTCCGCGCCAGCTCGACGGCCTCCGCGACGATGCGGTCGGCCTGGGCTCGAAGCCCCGGCGCCAGGTCGCTCGCCCCGAGCGGTACCCGGAACTCCGTCCAGACGAAGGCGTGCACCAGGTGCAGCGCAGCTCCGCGCGCAGCCGCCTCGGCGGCGCCCCAGCGGATGGCGTTCTCACAGTCAGGGCGGCCGTCGATGCCGACGACGACCTTCTCGGTACTCATCGCGTTCTCTGCCGCCAACTCGTGATCTCATGCATGCTCCCAAGCCTCGCGCGGGCCACCCGTGGCGGCCTAGAGGCGAAGGTCCTGACCCGGCTGGTGGACCTCGGGAGGCCGGGACCTTTGGCACTGTGGCGGGGGTGTCCGGACGGGGAGCGTGAGAGGCGGAGGTGGCATCCATGACCGAACTGCCGGGGACCGGCCGCTACGTTTTCGACTTCGCCGAAGGCTCCATGGAGCAGAAGGATCTGCTCGGGGGCAAGGGCGCCGATCTCGCCGAGATGACTCGGCTGGGGCTACCGGTCCCGCCGGGTTTCACGATCGCGACGACCGCGTGCCGTGCCTATCTGGAGACCGGTGACCTGCCGGCCGGGCTGGGTGCCGAGATCAGCGCTCATCTGGGCCGGCTGGAACAAGTGCTGGGGCGCCGACTGGGTGACGCCGGCGACCCGCTGTTGATCTCGGTACGCTCCGGAGCGAAGTTCTCGATGCCCGGGATGATGGAGACCATCCTCGACATCGGGCTGACCGACGAGTCGGTCCACGGACTGGCGAAGCACTCCGGTGACGACCACTTCGCCTGGGATTCGTACCGGCGACTTCTGCAGATGTACGCCCGCACAGTGCTCGACGTACCCGAAGAGCTCTTGCAGGCAGCGCCGTCGACCGAGTTCGCGGAATGGGGAGTCGAGACGCCGGAGGAACTGCCGGCGGCGGCGATCGAACGTGCCTGCACGGCGCTGAAGCAGACGATCGCCGACCACGCCGGCCGTCCGTTCCCGCAGGATCCGCTGGAGCAGCTCGACCTGGCGGTGCGTGCTGTCTTCCGCTCCTGGTCCACGCCCCGGGCCCGGCTGTACCGCCGTCAGGAGCACATCCCGGACGATCTGGGAACCGCGGTCAACGTGATGGCGATGGTGTTCGGCAATCGCGGCGCGGACAGTGGCACCGGTGTCGCGTTCACCCGGGACCCTGCGTCGGGAGAGCCGGGCGTGTACGGCGACTATCTCCAGGACGCTCAGGGTGAGGACGTCGTCGCCGGGGTCCGGAACACCGTTCCACTGGCGCGCCTGGCCGTGATCGACCCGGTCAGCCATGCAGGGCTGCAGAGCGCGATGTCCACGCTGGAACAGCACTACCGGGACCTGTGCGACATCGAGTTCACGATCGAACGGGGCCGGCTGTGGATCTTGCAGACTCGAGTGGGGAAGCGGACCGCTGAGGCTGCGTTCCGGATCGCCGTGCAATTGGTCGACGAGGGGCTCATCACTCTCGACGAGGCGCTGCTGCGAGTCACCGGCACCCAGCTCGGCCAGCTGATGTTTCCACGGTTCGCAGAGCGGCATGGCGTACCGGCGCTGGCTCACGGTGTGGCTGCCTCCCCGGGTGCGGCGGTCGGCGTCGCGGCGTTCGATTCGGCCGCTGCTCAGCGCTTCGCCGCGGAGGGCCGGCGGGTGATCCTCGTACGGCGGGAGACGAATCCGGACGATCTGCCCGGCATGCTTGCCGCCGCGGGCATTCTCACCACCCGGGGCGGCAAGACATCGCATGCCGCCGTGGTGGCGCGAGGAATGGGCAAGACCTGCGTCTGCGGCGTGGACACCTTGTCCGTGGACCCTGTCGCACGGCGCGCTGTGACTGCGGGCGCGGTGATCGAGGAAGGCGATCTGCTGTCACTGGACGGGACCGCGGGCATCGTCTACCGCGGCGAGGTTCCGGTGGTCGCCGCACCGGTGGTCGAGTACTTCGACGGTCGTACGGATCTCCTCGACACCGATGAACTGGTTCATGCGGTCGATCGGCTGTTGCAGCACGCCGACGCGCGCCGGCAGTTGGGCGTGCACGCCAACGCCGACACACCGGCCGACACCGCCCGCGCCCGGCGCTTCGGAGCCGAAGGCATCGGGCTGTGCCGTACCGAGCACATGTTCCTCGGCGAGCGTCGCCAACTCGTCGAACGGCTGGTGCTCGCCGCGAACAGCGCGGATCAGCAGGCCGTGCTCGAGGAGCTGCTGCAGCTGCAGCGCGCCGACTTCGTAGAGATCTTCCGTGCGATGGCCGGGCTGCCGGTCACCGTCCGGCTGATCGATCCGCCACTGCACGAGTTCCTGCCGGATCTGACCGACCTGTCGGTGCGGGTCGCCGTCGGCCGGGCCACTGGAACTCCCGACGCCGACGCGGAGCGACTGCTTGCGGCCGTGCAGCGGATGCACGAGAGCAACCCCATGCTCGGCCTGCGGGGCGTCCGGCTGGGCATCGTCATCCCCGGACTCTTCGCGATGCAGACCAGGGCGATCGCCGAGGCGGCTGCCGAGGTGACGGCGGAGGGATCGACCGTACGGCCCGAGATCATGGTGCCCTTGGTGGCCGGCGACACCGAGCTCCAGCTCGTACGCCGGGAGATCGAGACTGTTCTCGCCGAGGTTGCCGCGCACACCGGTCGCGTGGTCCCGACCCGCATCGGGGCGATGATCGAGGTGCCGCGGGCGGCCCTGGGCGCCGAGCGGATCGCTCGCTCCGCCGAGTTCTTCTCCTTCGGTACCAACGACCTCACCCAGCTGACCTGGGCGTTCAGCCGCGACGACGTCGAGGCATCGATCTTCCCGCGCTACCTGGACGCGGGGATCTTCGCGGTCTCGCCGTTCGAGTCGCTGGACGTCGAAGGCGTCGGCCGGCTGGTACGGCTGGCCGTCGCCGAAGGACGCGCGGGCAACCCGGAACTGGTCATCGGAGTATGCGGTGAGCACGGCGGCGACCCGGCTTCGATCGCCTTCTTCGCCGACGCCGGTCTGGACTACGTCTCCTGCTCTCCGTACCGCATCCCGGTCGCCCGCCTCGAAGCGGGACGGGCGGCGGTGGCATCCACAGCCGCAGCGAGCGACACCCGATGACCGGCCAGGCGCCGGAAGGAGACGTGACGATGGCGATCGAGCACACTGGCGTACGGCCTGCTGCCGGGTGGGACGTGCTGGCATCGGACGGGTCGGTGGTACGGATCCGGCCGGTCCGCGAGGACGACGAGGCGGCGTTGGAGGCGATGAACGCCAGGGTGTCGGACGAGTCGATCTACCTGCGGTTCTTCGGAATCAGCCGGTCGATGGCCGACGAGTACACCCATCATCTGGCTGCCGAGCACGACGGCCATGTCGCACTGGTCGCGGAGTACGGCGGCGATGTCGTCGGGATCGCGAGCTACGAGGTGCTTCGCACAGGCGAGGCCGAGATGGCTTTCCTGTTGCAGGACTCGGTCCACGGCCGCGGGATCGGCACACTGCTGCTCGAACAGTTGGCGGCCACTGCCCGGGAGAACGGCATCGAGCGGCTGCGTGCCGACACGCTCGGCGAGAACGCGAAGATGCTGCGGGTCCTCGCTGATTCGGGTTTCGAGCAGGCCCGCAAGCTGGACAGCGGGGTGGTCGAGCTGGTGCTGGACACGGCGTACCACCCGCTGACCCTGCAGCGGATGGCCGACCGTGAGCGGGCGGCCGAGAACCGCTCGCTGCAGCGTCTGTTCGCGCCGCGGGCGATCGCGGTCGTCGGCGCCGGCCGTACCCCTGGCGGCATCGGCCACGAGGTCCTGCGGAACGTCGTCGACGGCGGATTTCACCGGGGCCGTGTACGCGGTGAATCCGCACGCCGCGCAGATCTCCGGGGTGCCGGCGTACCCGTCGATCGGAGACGTTCCCGGCACGGTGGATCTTGCCGTGATCGCGCTGCCCGCCGAGCAGGTGTCCGACGTACTGACCGAGTGCGGCGAGGCCGGCGTCAACGGCGCGGTTGTGCTGACGTCGGGGTTCTCCGAGCTCGGATCGACCGGCCGTGAACTGCAGCGCCAGATGCTGGCGGTCGCTCGCCGGTACAGTATCCGGCTGATCGGCCCGAACTGTTTGGGGCTGGTCAACACGGCTCCTGAGGTCAGCCTGAATGCGACCTTCGCCGAGGTGTCTCCGAGTCCCGGAGCACTGGCAATCGCGGCCCAGTCCGGGGCGGTCGGGATCGCGGTCCTGGAGCATGCCGGGCGCACCGGTCTGGGGATCTCCGAGTTCGTTTCCCTGGGCAACAAGGTCGATGTCAGCGGCAACGATGTGCTACTGCACTGGTGGGCCGACCCACGAACGGCGGTGATCGGGCTGTACCTGGAGTCGTTCGGGAACCCGCGCAAGTTCGGCGGGCTGGCCCGGATGATCGGCCGGACGAAACCCGTCCTGGTGGTGAAGGGCGGACGGTCGGCCGGCGGACGACGGGCGGGGCTGTCGCACACGGCCGCCGCGGCGACGCCCGAGACGGCGGTGGACGCGCTGTTCGCGCAGTCCGGTGTCCTTCGGATGGACACCGTCGAAGAGCTCGTGGAGACTGCCCGGGTGCTGGCCGTACCGCCATTGCCTCGCGGTCGCCGGGTTGCGGTGGTCGGGAACGCGGGTGGCGCCGGAATCCTCGCGGCTGATGCGGCCGGCCGTCTGGGCCTCGAGCTGCCGGAGCTGAGCGACGCTGTCCGGCAGAAACTGGACGCGGTCGGCGCCGTGGCGAGCGGGAACCCGGTCGACCTGGGTGCGGCCGCGTCGGCCGCGAGTCTGGCGGAGACGTTGCAGATTGTCCTGGACAGCGGCGAGGTGGACAGCATTGTGGTCAACTACGCCGTGACCAGGGCCGGCCGTGTCGAGGACATCTACGCCACGATCGCAGGCGCGGCGGCGATCGCAGACCTGCCGATGGTGGTGAACTGCGTCGGCTCGGCACAGGCCGCTCCGGAGATTGCGCTGGCGGACGGACGGCGGCTGCCGGTGTTCCCGTTCCCCGAGAGCGCGGTCCGCGCGCTGGCGCACGCGGTGCGGTACGCCGAGTGGAGGTCGAGGCCGCAAGGCGTCGTACCGGAGCTGGCTCAGGTGGACTCCTCTGGAGCACGTGTCGTGGTACGGCAGTTCCTTGAGCAGCGGGCCGAAGGTGGCTGGCTGGATCCGGAGCAGGCTTGTCGTCTGCTGCAGTGTGCAGGGGTCTCGGTGGTCCCGGTCGTGACCGCGGTGAACCGTTCGGAGGCGATCAAGGCCGCGGAGAGGGCGGGTTATCCCGTTGCGCTGAAGACGGCGGCGCCCGGCGTACTGCACAAGACCGACATCGGTGGCGTACGAGTCGGGCTGGCGAACGCAGTCCAGGTCGCGAAGGCGTACGACGAAGTCACCGCTGTGGCGGGGGATCCACGGGTGGTGGTTCAGCCGATGGCGCCGAGCGGGACCGAGCTGGTGATCGGTGTGGTGCGGGATCGGCTGTTCGGGCCGCTGGTGATGGCCGGCAGCGGCGGGATCTTCACCGATCTGCTGGCCGATCGGCAGTGGCGCGGGCTACCTCTCACGGACCTGGACGCGGCAGACATGATGCGCTCACTTCGCTGTGCGCCGCTGCTGGCGGGCTACCGCGGCGCCGAGGCGGCCGACCAAGCGGCGGTGGTCGACGTCATCCACCGGATCGCGTGGCTCGCCGAGCAGGTTCCGGAGCTGGCCGAGCTCGACATCAACCCGCTGATCGCCGCCCCGGCCGGAGCATTCGCGGTCGACGTCCGGCTACGCCTCGTCCCGGCAGAGCCTGAGCCGGACTGGTTCGCCCGGCACCTGCGCGGCGACGCGGAGGAGTCCTCCAGGCACGTGACTTTCGCCCCTGTACTCGCGGACTTCTACTGTGCACCCTGGTGAAATGAGTGTGTTTGCCGGCGGCTCGGCCGGATCTTCGCGTGAACCATGGTTCCGGCGGCATCCTGCGGCCGTGTTCGTCGTCGCGGGCGTGCTCTTCGCGTCGGTCTGGCTGCTCCGTCTGTTCGACGGTGAGCCGGTCGATGCGTCGACGCTGTTGTTCACGCTTCCGGTGGCGCTGATCGCGGTGGCCTTCGGGCTGCGCGCAGGTCTGGCCGCAGGCGCGTTCGCTGTGCTGCTCGTGGTGATCTGGGTCGTGTCGACGGACACGTCCCTGAGCGCCGTCGGCTGGATCTCGCGCTGCCTGCCCGAACTGTTGCTCGGGCTCCTGCTCGGCGACGCCTCGCAGCGCCTGCAGCGAGCCGAGGCCGAGCGGCGACGAGTCGAATCCGCGGCCTTGCTCTACCGCGATGCGATCGAGATCAACGACTCGATCATCCAGGGGCTGGCAGCCGCCCGCTGGGCACTCGAGGCAGGCCGCACGGAGGCTGGACTCAAGACCCTGGAAGACACGATCGTGCAAGCACAGGACCTGGTGTCCGACCTGATCCGGCAGGCCGACAGGTCCGGTGCCTCGACACCGGCCGAGTAAGGACGACACAACGCGCGCGACCGCCACACTTCGACCGGCCTGGTCCGTTCGGGACCTTCGTCTCTGGGAAGCGTTGCCGATCCGCCCGACCCTCGATTCAACCGCTGCGTTCGGCAGCGGTTGGGAGAGGGGGCAACTGATGAGATTCAACCGATCGGCCGCGGCGATCGCGGGGATCGCGACCCTGGTACTGGGGGCCGGAACGGCGGCCGGGGCAACTCGTGCGCCGACGCCGGGTATCACGATCGCTGCGGCACCGGCAGGACCGGGAGACGCGCAGTTCGTGCCCGGCGCCACCAACGTCGTGCCGGCGACGGCACCGCCGGCGACCGACATCGGGAAGGCCAAGATGCAGACCGCGGCGGCACCGTTCTACGCGTGCCCCGGGTTCAGCGGGCTGGATGCGCAGAACCCGTTGGCGAACCTGTACGCCGACAAGTTCACCTGGTCACCGTATGCGGCGTACAAGGTGGGGAACGGCGGCGGAAACATCAACTGGTCGCTGAATCCGTACAAGAACGCGAGCTGGTACATGTGGTTCCACTCGCTGCGCTGGCTCGGCCAGGGAATCATCGCCGCGGGCAAGGGCGATCTGACGGCGCTGACCCGGGTGGACACCATCGCTTACGACTGGTACCGCGACAATCCGTATTCATGGAAGGCCAACGTCGGTGCCTGGGAGTCGACCATGCACCGGACCAACGTGCTTATCTGCCTGCGGCAAGCGGTGCTGTCGGGCCTGAAGGTCACGACGTTGCCGGCCCACTACGCGTGGATCGACACCGCGTTGCTGAGCCACGCACGGTTCCTGACGAACTACTGGAGCGGAGCGTGGAACCACGGCACCGACGAGAGCATCGCGCTCTTCGGAGTGGGTGTGACGCTGAACCGCAGCGATTACAAGAACCTCGCCGTACAGCGCCTGGCGGCGGGCATCACCACCTCGATCGACGCCCAGGGATCCACGAACGAGCAGTCGACCGGGTACGCGTCGTTCAACTACAGGCTGTGGGGGCGGGCGATCACGGTGCTGCAGAACGGCGGTGTCAGTCCCGGCACGACGATCTCGACCCGCCGAGCCCTGCTCGCGAAATGGTTGACACTGGCCACGAACTCGCTGGGCAAGCTCCCGCAGATCGGTGACACCGAACTGCAGGCGACCTACCCGTACGTGGGGACACCGATGGAGTACGCCGGATCCCTTGGCAAGACCGGCACGGCGCCGCCGTGGCGGGTCGGCGTCTACTCGAACGGCTACGTGTTCGGCCGCACCGGGTGGGGGACCGATCCGGCCCGCGGGTTCACGGGCGAGTCGGCGTACAGCATCCGGTTCGGACCGGCGCGGGCCTACCACGGTCACAGCGACCACACGAGCATCACCTACACGTCGCGCGGGCGGGACATCATCATCAACGGCGGGTACGCCGCGTACAACGCCGGGGCCTGGCGGACCTGGACGGTGAGTCCGAGCGCACACAGCGTCCTGACCACGCCGATGTCGACGGACGTGAACCCGGTGACGAAGCTGAACGCCTACTCGGTGAGGGCGAATGCGGAGTCGTACCAGTTCAGCGACGCACCCGGGGCCGGGATCAGCCGGGTACGGCGGGTCCTGGTGCTGAAGGATCCGGATCTGATCGTCACCTGGGACACCGCGTCCGCGAAGACCGCGCAGGCGTTCCAGACGTTGTGGCACCTGCCGGCCGATCAACGGGCGACGGTGTACTCGCGGACGACGGCGACGGCGATCGCGCCGGGCGACAGCACCAGAACGGTCATCTTCCAGTTGCCGTTCAAGCAGGCCCTCCCGGCCGGTGCGACATTGGTGAAGCAGGGCCAGACCAGTCCGATCCAGGGTTGGACCTACCCGTCCAGCTACGTCCGCAAGTCCGCGCCGACGATCATGATGGCCCGGTCCGGCAAGTCCGCGTCGATCCTGTCGTTCGTCGTACCTGTTCGTGCCTCAGCAGGCGTTACCTACAAGACCTACTGGTCGGGCACCACTTTCGTCGTGTCCCTCAAGGTCGGCGGCGTTGCCGCGGCCATCGGCATCACCGGCGGCGGCTCGCTCTACCGCATCGGCTAGCAGGTGTACGAAGGACCGCACGAACGTGCGGTCCTTCGGCTGCGGCTGCATGACAGCAGGCGGTCAGGGACGGCTGGGGTCGGCGCAGGTGATGTTTGCCGACGCTCCGATCAGAGGCGTACGCGTTCCAGGTGGTTCGGGGTGACGGCTGTCCAGTCGAGTTCGTCCTGGAGGCGGCGGGCGAGGGCGGCGCGGGCGTGGTCCTCGCCGTGGACGACGTACACGGTCTCCGGCGGCTTTGGTGCCGCGGAGAGCCAGTTGATCAATTCGTCGGAGTCGGCGTGCGCGGAGAACTCGGACAGACCGACGACCTGGGCGCGGACCGGGACATAGCGCCCGTGGATCTTGAGGGCACGCGCGCCGTCGAGAAGGGCGCGGCCGCGGGTGCCGGGGACCTGGAAGCCGGGGAGGACGACGGTGTTGCGCTTGCCGGGAAGCAGCCGCGCCAGGTGGTAGAGGACGCGTCCGCCGGTGGCCATGCCGGAGGCGGAGATGACGATCGACGGGCGGCCCGGGTCGCTGATCCGCATGGACTCCTCGACCGAGTGGACCAGCCGTAGGGTGCCGGGGTCGAACGGGTCGGAACCGCCGACAATCTCGGGGCGGAGCTCGGGGGACTTGCTCGTGACGGCCGAGCGGTAGACGTTGAGTGCGGCGAGCGCCATCGGGCTGTTGACGTACACCGGCAGCCGCGGGATGAGGCCGTCGCGGATCAGACCGGTGAGCTCGTGCAGCAGCACCGCCGTCCGGTCGATCGCGAACGCCGGCATCAGGACCACCCCGCCGCGGGCCGCGGTCGTGCTGATCAAGCCGGCGAGCTGGGCCCGGTCGAGCGGCTGGTGCCGACGGTCGCCGTACGTCGACTCGACGAGCACGGTGTCGACGGTCGGTGGAAGTTCCGGCGGCCGGAGCAGCGGGTGGTGCTGCCGGCCGAGGTCGCCACTGACGAGGAGCCGTCGGCCGTCGAGTTCAAGGACGGCGAACGCCGAGCCGAGGATGTGCCCGGCGCGGTGCAGCTGCACCGCGACAGGACCGAGCTCTGCGTGGTGGTCGGTGGGCTGGAACAGCCGGATCGCCACCTCAGCGTCCTCGGTGTCGAACAAGGGCTGTGGCGGATCGTGCCGCGAGTAACCACCGGCGCGGGCATGTTCGGCGTCTTCCATCTGCAGATGGGCCGCGTCGCGCAGCACGATCGCCGCCACCTCCGCCGTACCCGGGGTACAGACGACCGGCCCGCGAAACCCTTGCCGGACCAGGCTCGGCAAGTAGCCGCAGTGGTCCAGATGGGCATGCGTGAGGACGACGCCGTCCAGGGTCGCCGGATCGATCGGGAACGCATCCCAGTTCCGCCGGCGCCATTGCGCCTCGCCCTGGAACATGCCGCAGTCGACCAGGATCCGCCCGCCGCTGTGCTCGAGCAGGAACTTGCTGCCGGTCACCGTTCCGGTCGCGCCGAGAAAGGTCAGGCTGGTCATCAGGCGGGCGTCCGTTCGAGCCGCAGAGCCACCCGGTTCAGGACGCGGAGAGCGGCGACCACCTCCGCGATCCGGTGGTGTGATTCGGCGGGGTGGACGGTGCGGAAGAGGTCATTGCGGAGGTCTTCGAGTTCGTCGAGGAGATGCTCGATCTCGTCAGCGACGATCGCGTCATGGGGCTGCTCAGCGATGAGCGACGGCAGAATGCGGCCCCGGAACGCAACCAGCGTGTGCTGGGCTTCGGCCAGCCGGCGTTCTTCGAGGAACCAGTCGTCGGCCACGCTGGTCTCGGCGATGTCCTCGAGGTCGGCTTCCCAACGGTTGATGTCTTGCTGCAACTGGGTGCTCATGGCTCACTCCTTCGTCTTCTCCAGACTCGCCGAGCGACCGCGCCGACCGCTGCAGGCAAGGGTCCTGCGCTGGCAGGACGTTCGGCCGGGTGAGGACCTTCGGCCCTGTCTCGGCGACGTCGTGCGCGATTCGCTGGAGGAAAGGAGGATCGAGATGAGGCATCCGCTGACGGTTTCGGACGTGATGACGCGGGATGTGATCACGGTGACCGAGGACACGCCGTACAAGGAAGTTGTGGCCCTGCTGGCGCACCACCACATCAGCGCGGTCCCGGTGGTGAACAGGTACGGCGGCATCGGTGGCGTGGTGTCGGAGACGGATCTGCTCCGGAAGGAGGAGTTCCAGCGGCGGCATTCGCCGTGGCTGCTGCGCTGGTGGAATTCCAGCGTTCGGTCCAAGGCCGCCGGCGTACGGGCCGGCGAGGTGATGTCGCACCCCGCGGTGACGATCGTGCAGACGGCGACGATTCCCGAGGCGGCGCGGTTGATGGCGGCCCGGGGGATCACCCGGCTGGTCGTCACCGTCCCCGACGACGAGGTGCTGGCCGGGATCGTCACCAGGTCTGACCTGTTGAAGGCGTTCCTGGAGCCGGACGACCGGATCCTGCCGCGGATCCGGCGCGACGTCGTGGTACACGCGCTGTGGGACGATCCGTTCGCGTTCGAGGTCAGCGTGCAGGACGGTGTGGTGACGTTGTCCGGTGAGGTCGACCACCGCAGTACGGCAGATGTCGCTGCGAAGCTCACCCGTGACGTCGACGGCGTCGTCGGCGTGGTCAACAAGCTGGTCTGGGTATACGACGACACGGCCGCCGGCCCGAGTCCGCAGCCGTCCCCCGAACTCCGCCGCCGCCCCAACTCAGGCGGCTTGGCCTAACCATGGCCGGCGTTCAGTCAGCGAGCATTCGCGGCCTGTCGGCGGCCGACGCGGTACGACGGCTTGCCGCCGACGGGCCGAACGAGCTTCCCGCACCCCGCCGCCCCGCGCCCTGGAGACTGCTCGCCGCGCAGCTGACGCACCTGTTCGCGCTGATGCTGTGGGTCGCGGCGGTGCTGGCGCTCGCGGGTGGACTGGCGCCGTTGGCCGTCGCGATCGTCGTGATCATCGTCCTGAACGGAGTTTTCGCGTTCGCGCAGGAGTACCGAGCCGACCGGGCCGCCGAGCGGCTTCGTGATCTGCTGCCGGCCAAGGTCCAGGTGATTCGTGACGGTGAGATCAGCACGGTCGATGCGACGCAGTTGGTCCGTGGCGATCTGGTCCTGCTCAGCGCCGGCGATCGGGTGTCGGCGGATCTGCGCCCGCGGGCATGCGGTACGAGCCAAGGACAGGTGGGTCGCCGAAGGCGATCCGATGGAGGTCGCTCTGGACGTGCTCGCCCGGCGGCTCGACGTACCGGCGCCGGCCGTGGACACGATCACGCACCGAGTCACCTTCACGAGCGAGACCCGCTACAGCGCAGTGGTTGCCAACGGCAACACGATGGTGATCGGTGCCCCCGACGCGCTGCTCCAGTACTGCCGGACCAACGGTGCGGCGGCCGCGGCGGTCGAGAGTTTGGCCGGCCGGGGACGTCGCGTACTTGCGGTGGCGCAGGCGGCCGGAGTCCTGGTGCAGGACGGCCGCCTACGGCTCTCACCGGATGCGCTCGATCTGCTGGCTGTGGTCGGCCTGGAGGATCCGCCGCGGACGGACGTGCACGCCGCCCTGACGACGTGCCGGCAGGCCGGTGTCCGGATCGCGGTCGTCACCGGCGACCACGCGGCGACCGCAGCAGTGATCGCACGCGAGGTCGGCTTGCTGGGACCTGGTGGACTGGTTGTCACAGGCAATGAGCTGCCTGCGGACGACGAGCATCTGGGTGAGCTGCTGGACCGCGACGACGGCGTCGTGGTCGCCCGGGTGACGCCGGCGGACAAGCTCCGGATCGCCCGTGCGCTCCGCGCCCGCGGCCACGTGGTCGCGATGACCGGCGACGGTGTGAACGATGCCCCGGCAATGCGCGAGGCGGACGTCGGCGTGGCGATGGGCGCCGCCGGCAGTGATGTCGCCCGGGCCACGGCCGACCTGGTGCTGCTGGACGACCATTTCGCCAGCATCGTGACGGCGATCCGGCTCGGCCGGGCGACGTTCTCCAACGTACGGCGCTTCCTCACCTACCACCTGGCCGACAACGTCGCCGAGCTCGCGCCGTTCGTGGCCTGGGCGTTGTCCGGCGGATCGATTCCGCTCGCGATCGGCGTCCTCCAGGTCCTCGCGCTGGACCTCGGCACGGACGTACTGCCCGCCCTGGCGCTCGGCGTCGAGCGACCCGGTCCGCGGGTTCTGGACGGCCCCGCGAGACATCACCGGTTGGTCGATCGCCGTCTGATTGTCAGGGCGTTCGGTGTGCTCGGGATGACAGAGGCAGTGCTGACCATGATTGCGTTCCTTCTCATCCTGTTCGGGCACGGATGGCACTTCGGAGCGCACCCGTCCAGCGCCGCGCTTGCCGTTGCTTCCGGTACAGCGTTCGCGGTGATCGTGATGACGCAGTACGCGAATGCCTTCGCGTGCCGCAGCGAGCGGAGCACCGTGTTCAAGGTCGGCTTCACGACCAACCGGCTGCTGCTGCTGGCGCTGTCCATCGAGGTCGTCTTGTTGATGATCTTCCTCGGTCTGCCCCCGGTGGCGCGGCTGCTCGGCGGTAGCTGGCCGTCGTACCAGGGTTGGCTGTACGCCGGCGCGTCCGCGCTCGTCCTGCTGCTGGTGGACACCTCGGTCAAACTCCTTCGGAGAGGTGCCCGGCGATGAGCGTCAGTCACGCTCAGGCAGCGCCCTCCGCGGCGACCGCGTCAGCTTTTGCCTGGGCGGTGTGCGGGTCCAGGTAGCCGCCCCCTCGGAGGACTGGGCGCAGGTCGCGGTCGAATTCGTAGCGCAGGGGTGCGCCGGTCGGGATGTTGAGCTGTTCGACCTCGGCCGGTGTTCGGCGGTCGAGCACTACCGAGAGTGCGCGGAGGGAGTTGCCGTGCGCCGCGACCAGCACGGTCAGACCCCGGCGGAGCTGCGGAGCCAGTACGTCGGCCCAGTACGGCGCCACGCGGGGGATCATGTCGGCCAGGCTCTCCACCGCGGGTATCCCGTGAGGGCGCAGGGCGACGTACCGCGGGTCCGCGCGGAGCTGCGCCAGCTCCTGCGGCGGCAGGGGAGCGGGACGTCCGTGGAGCGAGCGGCGCCAGCAGTGGTACCGGTCGGGCCCTGCCTCGGCGCGGACCTCGGTCTTGCGGCGGCCGGTCAAAGCTCCGTACTGGCGTTCGTTGAGGCGCCACGTGCGCTGGGCCGGGAGCCACAGCCGATCGAGCTCGGCCAGGATAATGTCCGCCGTACTGATCGATCGGGACATCATCGACGTGTGTACGACCTCCGGCGCGAGGCCCGCCCGCCGCAGAAGCCGCGCTGCCTCCAGCGCCTCCTGCTCGCCTCGGGTTGTGAGTGGTACGTCGACCCACCCGGTGAAGCGGCCCTCGGCATTCGCTGTGCTCTGCCCGTGCCGGAGCAGGATCAGCGCTCCGGGGCGCATTGCAGTGCGGGGGTCTCGGCGTGTGCGCGGGTGACCGTTTCCCAGCCGTCGTCGTCCAGAGTGACGACGGTGACCGGGAAGACACCCAGGTTCTCACGATCGATGTGCAAGGACAGATCGGCCAGGAATCGCTTGACCTGCTGGTCGAAGTCCGGTGCCGTGGTGTCGAGGTCGGCGAGGGTTGCGTCGAAGGCGCGGTGATCTGCCTCCAGATCCAGGACCTCGGCGGCGAAGTCGCCCTGTTCCTTGAGGGCCGCGAAGACGCCGCGCTCCTCCCGGCTCGCATGCGGGGCGAGTCGGCGGTCGAGCTCGGCCAGCTTCGCGCTTGCCCCGGCCCGGTCGCCGGCGGCCAGCAGGGTCCGGATCGCACCGGACAGATCAAGCATTTCGTAGTGTTCGTCCATTAATTGGGCGATCGGCTCGACGGCCCGGCATCCACAGTGTTCGCACATGGCATCGACGTTAGGTGGACCAAGCCTCCGCGCCCAGGGTCTTTCGGCCCTGGTGCTGGGTGGTGCGCGCGTCCGAGGATCGGGTGTCGGGCCACGGATGCGGTTTGCGCATTCGTGGCCTGGGCACGTCATCACTGACCTGAGGGGGACACGAGGACATGAGCCGAACCAGAGTTGCCGCGTCGACCAGCTCGGTCGGGACGCCTACGAGGCCGTCGCCGTGGTTGATGTTGGCGGTGGCTACCGTCGGGTTCGCGGTGAACTTCTGGGCCTGGGCGTTGCTGAGTCCGCTCGGGCCGCTGTTCCGGACCGAGGGAACACTCGGCCGGTTGTCAGAGTCCGACGTCGCGCTGCTGGTCGCCGTACCGGTGCTGGTCGGCTCGGTCGGCCGCATTCCGGTCGGCGCTCTGACCGATCGCTACGGCGGCCGGGTGATGTTCCCGGCGGTGTCGGCGGTGACGATCCTGCCGATCCTGTTCATCGGTGTGTTCGCGCTCCATTCGTACGCTGCCTTGCTGGTCGGCGGCTTCTTCCTCGGCATCGGCGGTACGGCGTTCGCGGTCGGGGTGCCGTTCGTGAACGCGTGGTTCCCGCCGGAGCGCAGGGGTCTCGCGGTGGGCATCTTCGGCGCCGGGATGGGCGGTACGGCGATCAGCGCGCTGACGACCGTGAAGTTGTACAGCAATGCCGGCCACCGGGTCCCGTTCCTGATCACCGCCGCGGCGCTGGCCGCCTACACGGTGATTGCCTTGCTGGTGCTGCGGGACGCGCCCGGCCGGCGGCCGGCCCACGGATCGCTGATGACCCGGCTCGTTGCGAACGCGAAACTTCCGATCAGTTGGCAGGCCTGCATCCTCTACGCAGTGGCGTTCGGCGGGTACGTGGCGTTCTCGGTGTACTTGCCGTCGTACCTGAAGACGGCCTACGAACTGGGCGCCGCCGATGCGGCGAACCGGATGGCGGGGTTCGTCGTGGTGGCGGTTGTGATGCGGCCAGTCGGTGGCTGGCTGTCGGACCGGTTCGGTCCCGTCGTGGTGCTGGCATGCTGCTACGCGGTGGTCGTCGCGGGCGCGGCGGTGGCAGCCACCGCGCCACTGCTGGAACATGTCGGCACCGCCGCGTTCCTGTCGATGGCGGCCGCGCTCGGCGGCGGCAGCGGGGCCACGTTCGCGCTCGTTGCCAAAGTTACCGATCCGGCTCGGGTCGGTGGGGTGACCGGGCTCGTCGGCGCGGCCGGCGGTCTGGGCGGGTTCGTGCCGCCGCTGATCATGGGCTACGTCTACGGCCGCACCCAGTCCTACGGCATCGGTCTGACGCTGCTCTCGGTGACGGCAGGCTTGACTCTTCTGTTGACAGTGACCATCGTCAGAAACACGGCGCGGACGGCAGCCAACCCCGCCTAGCGGCCCGACTCGATCAGCGAGGAAACCGGATGACTACTGGGGCACATCCCGAAAACGGCCACCGCACTCCTGAGACCGGTCTGGATGGCGGGCTGAGCGAGGCGTTGGTGCGCACTCGCCGCTACTTCACCAAGGGAGAAGTGTCGGCGGATCTGCGAACGTTGAGCAAGAAGGGTGGTCGAGGCGCCGACGACTTCTACCGCGACCGCTGGAGCCACGACAAGGTCGTACGCTCGACCCACGGCGTGAACTGCACCGGTTCGTGCTCGTGGAAGGTGTACGTCAAGGACGGCATCATCACCTGGGAGACCCAGCAGACCGACTACCCGTCGGCCGGGCCGGACTCGCCGGAGTACGAGCCGCGCGGCTGCCCGCGGGGTGCGGCGTTCTCCTGGTACACCTACTCACCGACGCGAGTGCGCTACCCCTACATCCGCGGCGTGCTGCTGCAGATGTACCGCGAGGCGAAGTCCCAGCACGGGGGCGACCCGGTGAAGGCGTGGGCGCACATCGTCGACAACCCCGCTCGGGCGAAGGCCTACAAGTCGGCCCGCGGCAAGGGCGGCCTGGTCCGCGCGAGCTGGGACGAAGCGGTCGAGCTGGTCGCCGCGGCCCACGTACACACCATCCAGAAGTGGGGTCCGGACCGGATAGCGGGCTTCTCACCGATCCCGGCGATGTCGATGGTCTCGCACGCCTCGGGCGCCCGGTTCGTGAACCTCGTCGGTGGCTCGATGCTGTCCTTCTACGACTGGTACGCCGACCTCCCGGTGGCCTCGCCGCAGGTCTTCGGCGACCAGACCGACGTACCGGAGTCCGGCGACTGGTGGGACGCCGGCTACCTGATCATGTGGGGCTCCAACGTTCCGGTCACCCGGACGCCGGACGCGCACTGGATGACCGAGGCCCGGTACCGCGGCCAGAAGGTCGTAGCGGTAGCGCCCGACTATGCCGACAACGTCAAGTTCGCCGACGAATGGTTGCCGGCGGCACCCGGTACGGACGGTGCGCTGGCCCTGTCGATGGGGCATGTAATCCTCAAGGAGTTCTTCGTCGACCGCGAGACGCCGTACTTCCGCGACTACACCAAGCGCTACACCGACCTGCCGTTCCTGGTGAAGGTCGACGTCGACGACCACGGCGTGCACTGGCCGGGGAAGTTCCTGACCGCGGAGGACCTCGCCGCTCACCAGGGCGAGCAGAACGCGGCCTTCAAGACCGTGCTGATCGACGCCGCCACCGACGCACCCGTAGTGCCGAACGGCAGCCTCGGCCACCGGTTCGGAGCTGACGGGGAAGGCAAGTGGAACCTCGATCTCGGTGACGTGGACCCGCGACTGACGCTCGCCGGGCCGGGAGCCGAGTCCGTCGAGCTCGAACTGCCCCGCTTCGACAACCCTGACGGCACGGCCCACAGCCTGCGCCGGGGCGTGCCCGTACGCCGGGTGGAGGGGCACCTGGTCACCACCGTACTGGACCTGATGCTGGCCCAGTACGGCGTCGGCCGCGACGGCCTGCCCGGTGAGTGGCCCACGGGCTACGACGACGCTGACGCACCCGGCACACCGGCCTGGCAGGAACGTTTCACGGGCGTACCCGGCGCGGCCGCGGCCCGCATCGGGCGGGAGTTCGCGCAGAACGCCGAGGAGTCCAAGGGCCGATCCATGATCTTGATGGGCGCGGGCACCAACCACTGGTTCCACTCCGACACCATCTACCGGGCGTTCCTCGCGCTGATCACGCTCACCGGCTGTCAGGGCGTCAACGGCGGCGGATGGGCCCACTACGTCGGGCAGGAGAAGGTCCGCCCGATCACCGGCTACAACCAGGTTGCCAATGCGCTGGACTGGAGCCGGCCGCCGCGCAACATGATCCAGACGGCGTACTGGTACCTGCACACCGACCAGTTCCGGTACGACCAGTTCGGAGCGGACACCCTCTCGGCCCGCGCGGGCGAGGGTGACCTGGCGGGCAAGTCCACCGCCGACGTGATCGCGCAGAGCGCCCGAATGGGATGGTCGCCGTCCTACCCGACCTTCGATCGCAACCCGCTCGACCTGGTGGACGAGGCGGCCGCGGCCGGCCACAGCGCCGCCGAGCACATCGTGACCGGCCTCAAGGACGGAACCATCAACTTCGCCTGCGAGGACCCCGACGCTCCCGAGAACTATCCGCGGGTGCTGTCGATCTGGCGGGCCAATCTGCTCGGCTCGTCGTCGAAGGGCAACGAGTACTTCCTCAAGCACCTGCTCGGCACGGACTCCTCGGTACGCGCGACGGAGACGCCGGCGCAATTGCGCCCGCAGGACATCACCTGGCACGACCAGGCCCCGGAGGGAAAGCTCGATCTGCTGCTGACCCTGGACTTTCGCCAGACCAGCACCACGATCTTCTCCGATGTGGTGCTGCCGGCCGCGACCTGGTACGAGAAGCACGACCTGAACACCACCGACATGCACCCGTTCGTGCATTCGTTCAACCCCGCGATCGCGCCGCCGTGGCAGACCCGTACCGACTGGGACGCGTGGCGCGCGATCGCGGCGAAGTTCAGCGAGCTCGCCGGTCCGCGTTTGGGGATCCGCCGCGATGTGGTGGCGGTGCCGCTGATGCACGACACTCCGGACGCGATGGCCAACCCGCATGGTGTCGTCCGCGACTGGAAGAAGGGCGAGTGCGAGCCGGTCCCGGGCATCACGATGCCCAAGCTGGTCGAGGTCGAGCGTGACTACGGTGCCGTGGCCGACAAGATGAACGCGCTCGGCCCGCTGGCCGACTCCCTTGGTGCGACCACCAAAGGCGTCACCTTCGAGCTCGGCAAACAGGTCGACTACCTGCGGGCCAAGAACGGCTCGATCCGCGGTGGTGTCGCCGACGGTCGCCCGTCGCTGGTGCGCGACGTCCACGTCTGCGAGGCGATTCTCGCGATGTCCGGCACCACCAACGGCCACCTCGCGGTGCAGGGCTTCAAGCAGCTCGAGAAGCGTACGGGACATCAGATGCACGACCTCGCGGCCGAGCACGAGGGTAAGCAGGTCACCTTCGCCGACACCCAGGCTGCCCCGGTCCCGGTGATCACCTCACCGGAGTGGTCGGGCTCGGAGTCCGGCGGCCGGCGGTACTCGCCGTTCACCATCAACGTCGAGCGGCTCAAGCCCTGGCACACCCTGACCGGCCGGCAGCACTTCTATCTCGACCACGACTGGATGACCGAGCTCGGCGAAGGGCTGCCGGTGTTCCGGCCACCGCTCAACATGGCCGCGCTGTTCGCCGAGCCGGCCATCGGGGACGTCGCCGGCCAGGGTGCCGCGGTCGAGGGAGTGACCGTTCGCTACCTGACCCCGCACAACAAGTGGTCGATCCACAGCGAGTACCAGGACAATCTGTTCATGCTCTCGCTGTCGCGAGGCGGCCAGAACATCTGGATGAGTGACCGCGACGCGGCCAAGGTCGGGGTCGTGGACAACGACTGGATCGAGGCGGTCAACCGCAACGGCGTCGTCGTGGCCCGCGCGATCGTCTCGCACCGGATGCCCGAAGGCACGGTCTACATGCACCACGCCCAGGACCGTCTGATCGACGTACCGCTCACAGAGACCTCTGGTAAGCGCGGCGGCATCCACAACTCACTGACCCGGTTGCTGATCAAGCCCAGCCACCTGATCGGCGGCTACGCCCAACTGGCGTGGGCGTTCAACTACATCGGCCCGACCGGCAACCAGCGCGACGAGGTGACGGTCATCCGCCGGCGCTCGCAGGAGGTGACGTACTGATGCGTGTGATGGCGCAGATGGCCATGGTGATGAACCTCGACAAGTGCATCGGCTGCCATACCTGTTCGGTGACCTGTAAACAGGCCTGGACCAACCGGACCGGGACGGAGTACGTCTGGTTCAACAACGTCGAGACCCGGCCCGGGCAGGGCTACCCGCGGACCTATGAGAACCAGGAGGTGTGGAAGGGCGGCTGGGCGCTCAACAAGCGCGGACGGTTGACGCTCAAGGCCGGCGGCCGGCTCAAGAAGCTCGCGACGATCTTCTCCAACCCCAAGTTGCCCTCGATCCGCGACTACTACGAGCCCTGGACGTATGACTACTCCACCCTGACCGACGCGCCGGCCCAGGAACACACCCCGGTGGCGCGGCCCAAGTCGCTGCTCACGGGCAAGAACATGAAGGTCGAGTGGTCGTCGAACTGGGACGACAACCTCGGTGGCTCAGCGGCGACGGCGAAGAACGACCCGATGCTGGCCAAGATCGCCGACAAGGTGAAGTTCGAGTTCGAGCAGACCTTCATGTTCTACCTGCCCAGGATCTGCGAGCACTGCCTCAACCCGTCCTGCGCCGCGTCGTGCCCGTCCGGCGCGATCTACAAGCGCGCGGAGGACGGCATCGTCCTGGTCGACCAGGACCGCTGCCGCGGGTGGCGGATGTGCGTGTCCGGGTGCCCGTACAAGAAGGTGTACTTCAACCACAAGACCGGCAAGGCCGAGAAGTGCACGTTCTGCTTCCCGCGGATCGAGGTGGGCCTGCCCACGGTCTGTGCCGAGACCTGCGTGGGTCGGCTGCGCTACATCGGTCTGATCCTGTACGACGCCGACCGCGTGCTGGAGGCCGCCTCCGTCCCCGACGACCACGACCTCTACGAGGCCCAGCGCTCCGTTCTCCTCGACCCCAACGCCCCCGAGGTCATCGCGGCCGCCGAGCGCGACGGCATCCCGTACGACTGGGTGCAGGCCGCACAGCGGTCCCCGATCCACGCGCTGATCAACGTCTTCAAGGTCGCGCTGCCGCTGCACCCGGAGTACCGGACGATGCCGATGGTCTGGTACATCCCGCCGCTGTCGCCGGTGGTCGACGTGATCAAGGACACCGGGTACGACGCCGAGGACCGGGCCAACCTGTTCGCCGCGATCGATGCGTTGCGGATCCCGATCGAGTACCTGGCCGAGCTCTTCACCGCCGGCGACGTCGCTCCCGTCGACCGCGTCCTGAAGAAGCTCGCCGCGATGCGGTCCTACATGCGTGACATCAACATGGGCCGCGACCCGGACGGGTCGATCCCCGCCGCGGTCGGCATGAGCGAGGAGGAGATGTACGACATGTACCGCCTGCTCGCGATCGCCAAGTACGACGAGCGGTACGTCATCCCGCCCGCGCACGCCGAACAGGCGCACTCCCTCGAGGAACTCGGAACCGAGTGCGCCGTCGCCGACTACGACGGAGGGCAGCAAGGACTCTTCGGCGAGGGGTCCGGTGCGCCGACCCCGATCGCGGTCGAGAACTTCCAGATGTTGCGGGACCGGCAGACCTCGGACACCCTCGCCTCGCCGTCGGACAAGTCGGCACGGGTGAACCTGCTCAACTGGGACGGCAAGGGTGCACCCACCGGCCTGTTCCCGCCGCGCCCGGACGAGAAGGGCTGATCTGCGATGAAGCTGTCAAGAACTGCTCGCGCCGACCGAAGGAGCCGGCAGCAGGCGCTGACGGCGGAGGAACTCGCCGCTGCCTGGCAGTCGGCCTCGCTTCTCCTCGACTATCCCGAGGACGGCCTGGTGGATCAGTTGGCCCTGGTGCAGCGGGTGGCCAAGGCTCTCCCGGCGTCGGTGGGCCAACCGTTGACAGCCTGCGCAGAGCGGCTGGCCGGGGTGCCACTGCGAGATCTGCAGGAGGAGTACGTCGACACCTTCGACAACCGCCGTCGGCACAATCTCTTCCTCACCTACTTCGCCCACGGCGACACCCGCAAGCGCGGCGTCGCACTGCTGCGGTTCAAGCAGACCTACCTCCAGGCCGGTGTCAAAGTCGACGAATCGACTGCCGGCGGAGCAGAGTTGCCCGACCACCTCTGCGTGGTCCTGGAGTTCGCCGCCACCGTTGACCAGCAAGCGGGACGCCGGCTCATGCTCGACCACCGAGCCGGGTTGGAGCTGTTGCGGCTGTCGCTGGCCGAAGCGGATTCCCGCTGGGCGGGGGCAGTCGAAGCGGTCACCGCCACCCTGCCTGCGCTGCATGGCGACGACATGGACGCTGTACGTCGCCTCGCCTCCGAGGGACCACCAGAGGAGGAAGTCGGCCTCACCCCGTACGCAACCCCGATGTTCGACCCCGGACCGGCCAGGCCGGACCCGTCTGCTCCCGTCGCACTTCCGATGCCATCGTTCCCAGGAGCCCGCTGAACATGGACATCTTCCTCTGGGTCATCGTCCCGTACCTGTGTCTCGCCACGTTTGCGGTCGGGCACTTCTGGCGGTACCGCTACGACAAGTTCGGCTGGACCACTCGGTCGTCGCAGCTCTACGAGGACCGGCTGCTGCGACTCGGGTCCCCACTGTTCCATTTCGGGATCCTCGGCGTCGTCGGCGGGCACATCATCGGTCTGCTGGTGCCTCAGTCCTGGACCGACGCGATCGGGATCAGCCATGAGGCGTACCACATCGTGGCAGTGGTGGGCGGGCTCCTGGCCGGCGTGATGACGGTCGTCGGCATGGCCATCCTCATCTACCGGCGGCGTACCGTCGGCCCGGTCTTCTCCGCCACGACAGTGATGGACAAGGTGATGTACGCCTTCCTTGCTGCGGTGATCGTGCTGGGAATGTGGAACACCGTCGCGGGATCGATCATGACCATCGGCGGGGAGTACAACTACCGTGAAGGCGTCTCGGTCTGGTACCGCTCGTTCCTTGCGTTCCAGCCGGACGCGTCCTTGATGGCGAACGCGCCGATCGGCTTCCGGCTGCACGCACTGGTCGCGTTCGGACTCTTCGCGCTGTGGCCGTTCACCCGCCTCGTACACGTCTTCAGCGCACCCGTCGGCTACCTAACCCGCCCCTACATCGTCTACCGCAGCCGCGACGACCAACTAGGCACCCACCGCCCCCGCCGCGGCTGGGACCGAATCTCGCAGTAGCCCTGACTGTCGAAGCCAAGAGGCCCGGATCGTCGCGGGACTTTTGGGGTCCTTGGGCCTGTGGATCAGGGTCGTTGGGTGTGTAGGCGGGGGAGTGGTGTTCGCGAAGACTTGGAGCGACATCGTTCACCACTCACTGGCCGCGTCGAGCGGCTTGAAAGGAACCGATCATGCGCCGCAAGACGTTCGATGCGCTGCTCACCTCCGCCGGGTTCGTTCTTGCGATCGTTCTGGTCGCGGCCGGTGGTTTGTTGCTGTGGGCCCACAACTTCGTCGACAACCAGGTCCACAGTCAGCTCGCTGCACAGCAGATCTTCTTCCCGAAGGCCGGCAGCGAGTCGCTGAACGACCCGGCCGTCAAGCCGTACCTGTCCCAGTACGCCGGCCAGCAACTGGTGACCGGCGCCCAGGCCGAGGCGTACGCGAACCACTTCATCGCCGTTCACATCAACGAGATGGCCGGTGGCAAGACGTACTCGCAGCTGTCCCAGGAGTCGCTGGCCAACCCCAACGACGCCAAGCTGGCCGGCCAGGTCCAGACCGTCTTCCGGGGCGAGACGCTGCGCGGCCTGCTGCTCAACGCCTACGCCTTCGGGAAGATGGGACAGATCGCCCTGTACGCCGCCATCACTGCGTTCGCGGCGGCCGGGATCCTGCTGATCCTGTCGGTGCTGGGTACGCCCACCTGCGCCGGGTACCCGCCGAGGCCGAGGTGATGCCAAAGCTGACGGGAGCGACCCCCCGCACCGCCTGACAACCCGCCACCAGCGGGCCGAGCGGGCCGCAGGGTCGAAGGTCCCGTCTCGGGGCGCCAGGTAGGCCTGGCGCCCCGAGTCTTCTGTCTGCCGGAGTGGGGGCCGACGACTGTGGTCCGGATCACATGCAGTGGCAGAGACTCGAAGCAATCGAATGGAGGCTGTCATGACCACGGTGGAGCGGTTCGACGAGGCAGTGCGGTTGACGGGGGCGTCGGCGTACGGCGTGCGGTTCGCGGACCTGGTCGTGCGGTACGGCGAGGTTGTCGTGCTGACCGGTCCGAACGGATCCGGCAAGAGCACGATCAGCCGGGTGGTCGTCGGTGAGCTGACCTCCGCAGGATCGGTGCAGGTGCTGGGCGCGGATCCGGTCGCGGCCGACCTGAAGGGGCGGATCGGGTATCTGGTCAAAGACCTCGAGACGATGGGCTCGCTGACTTCGCGGGACGTGCTGGACATCTGCGCCGCGGTGCGTGGCTGTGCTACGAGATACGCGCACCAGTTGGCGGATCGGCTGGGTCTGGACCTGGATCGCCCGATGGCCACGCTGTGCCGCGGCCAGCTGCGCCGGCTGGGCATCGTCCAGGCGCTCATGCACGAACCGGAGTTGGTGGTCCTGGACGACCCGATGACCGAGCTGGACGACGAGGCACGCAGCATCGTGCCCGCCCTGCTCCATGAAGCAGCCCAGCGAGGTGCTGCAGTACTGGTGACCGCACAGTCGGAGTCCGACGCCGAGCAATGTGCGGACCGGATCGTGCCGTTGAGGAGGAACGATGTCGTCGACAGCGAGAACAACGAAGCGACCGCGGCCGAACCCGACCCGGAACCAGATCTGGCGACAGCTCGACCGAGCATCGTTCGCGGTGCTGAGCTACGTCACCCCCAACGGCCAACCGCGGTCGAGTGGGGTTGTCTATACCGCCGGCCAGGGCAGGCTGTACGTCGCGGTCGCGCCGACGAGTTGGAAGGCCCTGCACATCCCGGCGACCGGTCAGGTCGCGATCACGGTGCCGATCCGGCGGGGCGGGCTGCTGTCACTGCTGTTCCCGATTCCGCCGGCGACCATCAGCTTCCACGCGCGGGCAGTGGTTCATCCGGTCGGCCCGCCGGGCGCGGACTCGCTGTCGCCGGCGCTGGCCAGGCTCGTTCCGGCTGAACGCCTGGCGGACTGCCGGATCCTGGAGATCTTCCCCGAGGACCAGTTCGTCACCTACGGCATCGGCGTACCGCTCCTGAAGCTCCGCGATCCGGCCGCCGCCCGCGCCCGCATCCCCGTGGCCTAGGGGGTACGTGGCTCTCCTGCCATATGTATGGGTGGGCCGAGGCAGGCGGGCGTGGGGTTCCGGGACGAAACTGGCTCACCAACCAACCAACCGAACGGGCCGGGCGACGGACATTTCGACAGGTAGTGCACCCCGAGACACCGTACGCGCAGCGCACTTTCACGCTCAGGTGCACTATCCACCGGCCAGACACCGACCGACATGTCCTGTCGAACTGGTCCGCCCCGCCGCCCCCGACCGCACGCAGCCAGCGCAGCCGAAATCACTCCCGCCGGCGCCCCGCCGTCGCCCGCGCATAAGGCAGGAGAGCCGGTCATCCACTCCTGCTGTGGGTTCTCTGCTCGTACACCGGTGGAGAACCCTCAACGGGAGTGGACATCCAGCTGCCGGACGGCCCTGGTTCATGCCCCGCCGGTTTCCGACGGTGGGTTAGAGAGCGGAATCCCCACGGTGGAAGGACGAGACCATGACCACGAGGATCACGAGCGGGCGCTGGCGCGTCGACGTCTTCGTCGATGAGCACGAAGACGACCGAACCACGCATGCCGAGGCCCGCCTGCACACCAACGACAAGACCCACCTGTTCGGCCGCGGCGTTGCGCACCGTAACCCGGACGACAGCGAGATCGCCGAGATCGGTGACGAGCTGGCCGTTGCGCGGGCGCTGTCGGATCTCGCCCACAAGCTGCTGCACGCCGCCGCATCCGACATTGAAGCGATCACCCACGATCGCGTCCGCCTGCACGGCTGAGCGCCCTACTCAGCTAAGGAATCAGTGGTCGCAGAACCCCTGGCGACGTGAGCTTCACGGTGCCGCCGGGGGAGACGACGGCCGAGCAGTTGGCCGTCCTGGCAGCCAACGTCGATGTGCCACGATCGCGAGGCCGGGCGCCACCGCGAACGTGAGTGCCACTAGGAACTGCAGGGGTGTCAGCGGCTGGAGGCCGAGGAGGCTGCGCAGTGGCTCGACGAGAACCGGCAGGGTCTGCAGCGTCAGAGCGCCCGCCACGGCGACATCGAGGAAGCGGAGCCGGTGGGCGTCGGAGACTCGAGGCCGGCGCAGGGCGAGGGCGACCCCGAGTTGGGACAGGCCGAGGACGAGGTAGGTCATCGTCTGCCACGGCCCGCCGGCATGGTGGGCCCACACGGCGGCGCTCAGCGTGACGGCGCCGATCAGGGACCCGGTCGTGGCGATTCGTTGCCAGAGGCCCGCACCGAGGATCTGTTCCTGCGGTGAGCGTGGCGGGCGTTGCATCGCTTCCGGATCGGCGGGCTCCGCGCCGATCGCGACGCCGGGCAGCCCGTGCGTGAGCATGTTGATCCAGAGGATCTGGCCGGGAAGCAGCGGTACGGCGAACCCGAGCAGCGGACCGATCAGCATCACCAGGATCTCGGCGAGGCCACCGCTCAGCGCGTACCGCAGGAAGGTGCGGATGTTGGTGTAGATCCGCCGGCCTTCCTCGATCGCGGCCTCGACCGTGCCGAGATCGTCGTCGGTGAGGACCAGGTCGGCAGCTTGGCGCGCGACCTCGGTACCCCCACGGCCCATCGCGACGCCGATGTCGGCCCGGCGCAGTGCCGGGGCATCGTTCACGCCGTCACCGGTCATCGCGACGACGTGCCCGTGCTCCTGCCAGGCGCCCACGATGTCGAGTTTCTGCTCGGGCCGGATGCGCGCGAACACCCGTCCGGTGGTCGGATCGGTCCCGCTGTCGATGTCCGCTCCGGTGATCACCTCACCGGCAGGCAGGCCGATCCGCTCCGCGACGGCCAGCGCGGTGCCCGGGGCGTCGCCGGTGATCAGCAGCACGCCGACGCCCGCCTGGTCGAACGACGCGACCACCTCGGCGGCGTTGTGCCGTACGGGATCGGTGATCGCGACCAGACCCGCAAGGTGCAGCTCATCCTCGGTCCGGGATGCGCCTGGCGACAGGACCTTGTCCGCGACAGCCAGGACGCGGAACCCGGCCGCGGAAAGTTCTGCCGCCACCGCTTTTGCTCGCACGATGTCGCCGTACGGCGTGACCCCGGAGGTGAGCAGAACCTCTGGCGCGCCCTTGCCGATGACCAGCAGATCGTCGCGGCCGGGCTGCTGGTGGAACGTGGTCATCCGCTTGCGGGTGCTGTCGAAGGGCAGCTCGTACAGGCGGGGACACGCGGTCCCGACCTCGTCGGGATCCACGCCGCCGCGATGGGCCAGAGTGAGCAGAGCAGCCTCGGTCGGGTCGCCGATCGGCCGCCAGACGGGGTCGTCCTCGGTGGGCGGCCGGAGCGCAGCATCGTTGCAGAGGGCAACGTCACGGAGCAGCCGCCGTACCGGTGCGGATCCGGCGTCCGGCCCGAGCGTTCCGGCCGGATCGTAGCCCGCTCCGGCGGCGGCAGCCGTACCGCACTCGGTCCAGAGCCGCTCGGCCTGCATGATGCCCTCGGTGAGAGTGCCCGTCTTGTCGGTCGCGACGACGGTGACCGCGCCGAGGGTCTCGACCGCGGGAAGCTTGCGGACGACGGCCGCGCGCTGCGCCATCCGGTGCGCACCGATTGCCAGCGCGAGTGTGACTACTGCGGGCAGTGATTCGGGTACGGCGGCCACGGTCAGACTGACCGCGGTGACAACCATGGACGGCAACGGCAGACTGCGGATCAGGCCGGCAACGGCCACGATCGCGGACAGCGCGACGGCGACGATGCTCAGGACCCGGCTGAGTGCAGCCAGCCGGCGCTGCAGCGGGGTGGCACGCGGGCGCTGGTTCGACAGCAGGACGGCGATCTTGCCGAGTGCGCTCTGCGTTCCGGTCCGGGTGACGACGCCCGCGCCGCGGCCGCGGGTCACCACGGTGCCCGCGTACAGCTCTTCGGTCGGTTCCTTCTCGACCGGGACGGATTCGCCGGTGAGCGCCGACTCGTCGGCCTGCACCCGGACCGCGTCGAAGAGCTGGAGGTCAGCCGGAACGACGTCGCCGGCCTGCAGCAGAACGACGTCGTTCGGCACCACGTCGGCCGAGGCGATGACGGTCGTCCGCTCGCCGCGTCGTACCGTCGCGTGCGGCGCGGCCAGCCGGTTCAGCGCGGCCAGCGCGTGCTCGGCACGGATCTCCTGCACCACGCCCACCGTCGTGTTGAGAACGACCACGACCAGGATCACGATCAGATCGGTCAGGTCGTGCAGACCGGCCGTCAGAACGGCGGCCGCGATCAGCAGCAGGATCATCGGGTCCCGCAGTTGCGCGAGGACGCGTCGCCAGGGCGCCGGCGGTCTGGGCGCCGGAATCGCGTTCGGCCCGTGTTCGACGAGCGCGAGTGCCGCCTGCCGGGTCGACAGACCGCGCGGAGTCGTGTCCTGGACCGTCATGGGCGGGGTGTGATGTCGTGTCCCGGGCTGCCGCGGTCGAACAGGTCCAGGGCGAAGACCATCATCAAGCAGAGGACGAATGCCGCCAGCAACAGCTCGCCGGCGGCTGTCTGCGACAGTGCGATCGCCAGGACGTACAGCACAACCGCCAGCCCGGCCGCTCCGCCCTCGACGCGTCCGAGCCGTGGTTGGCGTCCGCCACCGCGGATGATCGCGAACGCGAGGACCCCGAACAGCAGGCCGGTCGACGCCATCGCGCGGGAGTTGTCGATCAGCGGCATCCGGCCGTTCACGAGGTAACCGACGTACGGAACCAGGACGGCGACGACGAGCAGCATCGCCACGATGTCGCGGCCGCGTAGCCTCATCAGGATCACCTACGGCCGGACGGCTTGGCTCGCGGGATCGAGACCAGGATCCAGACGATGGCGAACAGGACCACCAGGGTCATCCGGAGCCCCTCCGACCAGCCGCTGGTCCAGACCGCGGTTGCCAGGACCCAGGGAAAGAACAGCAGCCAGGCGACGATCTCGAGCAGGATCGGCAAGTCCCGGATCCAGCCGGCGACGTCGTCCAGCCGGCCTGCGTCGAGCAGGACGAAGAACGTCACCCACAAGCCGACCATCCAGACGAACCAACCGCCCGATGCCGCCGAGGCCCGGCGAACCGGGGGGTTCTGGGTCGATGACTTGGACATGGCGACTCCCTTCGGTGAACCGGCGGGACAGCAGCCGTACCGGAC
>DASSDE010000782.1:0-2834 GCA_035697365.1 Kribbella sp.
CGACTTCCGGTCGTCGACGACCGTCGTGCGGGACCGCACAGTCGACGGTCCGTCAGTGGTGGTGCGCTTCTCGGGTCTGGTCTGCTGGGGTGCCGCACCCCCGAAGAGTTCACTGGCACCTGGCAGGCTCACCCGGCGGGACAACGCGCCAGCACCTCCTTGGCAAGGTCGCGGTACTGCGTAGCCGCTTGGGACGAGGGGGCGTACGTCGTGATCGGTTCGCCGACGACCGTGGTCTCGGGGAACTTGACGGTACGCCGGATAACAGTGTGGAAGACGCGTTCGTCGAAGGCCTGGACCACCCGGTCGAGGACCTCCCGGGCGTGCGTCGTCCGCCCGTCGAACATGGTGCCGAGGATCCCGACGATCTCGAGCTTCGGGTTCAGCCGGTCCTGCACCTTGGCGATCGTGTCGGTCAGCATCGCGAGGCCGCGGAGCGCGAAGAACTCGCACTCCAGCGGGACGACGATGCCGTTCGACGCGGTCAGCGCGTTCACGGTGAGCAGGCCGAGCGACGGAGCGCAGTCGATCAGGATCACGTCGTACAGCGGGATGATCGGGTCCAGCACCCGCTGCAGCGTGTACTCGCGGGCCACCTCCTGGACCAGCTGCACCTCGGCGGCCGACAGGTCGATGTTGGCCGGCAGCAGGTCGAGATTCTCCACGCGGGTCGGCTGGATCACCTCGTCCGGGGTGATGTCGCGCTGCATCAGCAGGTTGTAGACCGACAGCTCGAGGTCGTGCGGCTGCACGCCGAGGCCGATCGAGGCGGAACCCTGCGGGTCGAAGTCGATCAGGAGCACCTTGCGACCGGTCTCGGCGATCGCTGCGCCGAGGTTGATCGTGGTGGTGGTCTTGCCGACGCCGCCCTTCTGGTTGCACATCGCGATCACCTGCGCCGGACCGGTCTTGGTCGGGGGCTGCGGCTCCGGCAGGTCGGGCAGCGGCCGGCCGGTCGGCCCGATCTTGTGGCGCGGGCCGTTCGGGTCGTTCACGGGTGCAAGGTCCTCCGCGGTGAGCTTGGCCGTCGGCTTCGGCATCTCCGCATAGTTGTCGGGCAGGGCTCGCGCCGGCACCGGGGCCGGACGGGGCGGGGTGCTGTGCTGGGGTGGCGTGCTGATCGGCTGGACCGGCTCCGGGTCGGAAACGTGCCCCGAGAGGTGGCCCATCTCGTGTTCGGTGCCCGGGAATGTCGACTCGTTCATGACTCGCCAAACCTTTCAACCGATACGGGCGACGCATGCGACTGTAAGCGTGCATTCAAGCACTCTCAACCAGCCACTCCGCACCGGGGTCGGGTGGTTTGTCGACAAAGCTCCGAACTCGTCCGGTCACCCGCTGGCAATGACCGGACGTGACGAGATGATCGCACACCGTTCACGAACTCTCTGCACCGGGGGTCCCCCACCTTCAGAGCGCTCGTGGGTGGGAGGTTGCGTAGACCTCGCGGAGTTTGTCGACCGTGACGAGGGTGTAGACCTGCGTGGTCGTCACGGATGCGTGGCCGAGGAGCTCCTGCACCACGCGTACGTCGGCGCCGCCGTCGAGCAGATGGGTCGCGTACGAGTGGCGGAGCGTGTGCGGGGAGATCTCCTTCGAGATGCCGGCGCGCTGTGCGGCCCGACGCAGTACCGTCCAGGCGCTCTGCCGGGACAGGCGGCCACCGCGGGCGTTCAGGAACAGCGCAGGGGTGCCACGGCCCCTCAACACCAGGTCCGGACGGCCACGGACCAGGTACGCCGAGAGTGCGTCACGGGCGTACGTACCGACGGGTACTACCCGCTCTTTGCCGCCCTTGCCGCGAAGCAGGACGGCGGCCGCCTCCACGTCGATGTCGTCGACGTCCAGCCCGACCGCTTCCGAGATGCGCGCACCTGTGCCGTACAGGAACTCCAGCAACGCCGCGTCCCGCGTGGCCAGCACAGCCGGTTCCGCGTCGGCGCCGGCTGCCGCTGAGAGGATCCGCGTCACCTCGTCGACGGACAGCGCCTTGGGGAGCCGTTGCGGCGGCACCGGTGGCTTCACCGCCGCGGCAGGATCCGTCTCGGTCAGCCCCTCGCGAACGCAGAACTTGTGGAACCCACGGACCGCCACCACCGTCCGTCCCGCGCTGGACGCGGTCAGTGGCGGGTGGTCCGCGTCGCCCTCGCGCAAGCGCATCAGGAAGTCGCTGACCACGGCCTCCGTAATCCGGCCGAGCTCGTCGATCCCCACGGCGGCGAGGTAGCCGCCGTACCGGCGCAGATCACGCCGGTACGACGCCAGGGTGTTCGCGGCGAGGCCGCGCTCCACCGTCAGGTGGTCAAGGTACGTACTGACCGCCCGGGTGATACTCAGACCAGCACCTCGTCCAGCTTCAGCTGCGCCAGGTCGTGCGCCTCCGCGACCGGGCCGTACGTGACGTGGCCGTCGAACGTGTTCAGGCCGAGCGCCAGGCTGTGGTCCTGCTTCAGCGCCTCACGCCAGCCGAGGTTCGCCAGCTCGATCGCGTACGGCAACGTGACGTTGGTCAGCGCGTACGTCGACGTGTTCGGCACCGCGCCGGGCATGTTCGCGACGCAGTAGAACAGCGACTCGTGCACCTTGTAGACCGGGTCCGCGTGCGTGGTCGGGTGTGAGTCCTCGAAGCAGCCGCCCTGGTCGATCGCGATGTCTACGAGCACGCTGCCCGGCTTCATCCGGCGGACCATGTCGTTGGTGACCAGCTTCGGCGCCTTCGCGCCCACGACCAGCACCGCGCCGATGACCAGGTCCGCCTCCAGCACCGCACGCTCGATCTCGTACGCGTTCGAGGCGATCGTCAGCAGGTGGCCCTGGTAGATCTGGTCCGCCTG
>DASSDE010000783.1:0-6607 GCA_035697365.1 Kribbella sp.
CTGCGCACGAACTCGTGCACACCGGACGGGGTGATCGCCACCCGGTACTCGTGGTTCTTCACTTCCTTGGGAACTCCGACCTTCACAACTTGCCCTTCTTTCACGATCCAGGTGTGCGGCCCACATCGTTGTGTCCGCGGCCCGGCGGTTGAGGGGACGCTGCCAGGTCGATGCCGAGTGTATGCCTGCCGTGGTGATACCACTCGTCCGGATGGTCTGGTTGACGTGGCAACCATCATTGACGGCTACTCGTAGTGGTCAGAGATGCTGGTTGCAGGACGTTCGACGAGAGGAGCACGGCGTGGCGATGGAACTGGGGCGCTACGGGGTCTGGCACGGCGGCCAGCACCACGGCCCGGAGCTCGCGGCAGGACTGGAGCGCGCCGGGTACGGCACACTCTGGCTGGGCGGCTCTCCGGACACCGGCCTGCGCGACGCCGAGGTGTTGCTGGCCGCAACGAGTTCGGTTGCCGTCGGCACCAGCATCGTCAACATCTGGAACTCGCCGGCGGCCGGCGTCGCGGCCTCGTACCACCGGCTCGAGGAGGAGCACCCGGGGCGGTTCCTGCTCGGCGTCGGGATCGGGCACCGGGAGGCGACCGGTGAGTACAAGTCGCCGTACGCGACGATCGTCAGCTACCTGGACGAGCTCGACGAGGCGAAGGTGCCGGCGGACCGCCGCGCACTGGCCGCGCTCGGGCCGAAGGTGCTGCAGCTGTCCGGCGCGCGGACGGCCGGGGCGCTCCCCTACCTGACCACGCCGGAGCACACCCGTGAGGCGCGGCGGATGCTCGGCGGCGGGGTGCTGCTCGCACCCGAGCAGATGGTGGTGCTCGAGACCGATCCGGAGATCGCCCGGTCGACCGCGCGCGACCGCCTGTCGACGTACCTGCAGCTGAGCAACTACACCAACAACTTCCGGCGGATCGGCTTCACCGACGAGGACTTCGCCGACGGCGGCAGCGACCGGCTCGTCGACGCGATGGTGCTGCACGGCTCCGCAGTCGAGGTCGCGGCCGGCCTCAAGGCACACCTGGACGCCGGCGCCGACCACGTCGCGATCCAGCTGCTCGGCCACGAAGGCATCGACCTGCTCCCCGGCTACGAGGCGCTCGCAACCGTCCTGGCTTAGGTCGGGTGGCCGGCCGGCACGATCAGGATGGGGGCTCCGGGCAACGTCTGCCAGGGGCCCCAATCACCGCTAGGGGCGACCTGTACGCGTTCGCGCAGTACGCCGTCCGGCGCGACGGCGAACACGTGCTGCCGGCCGCTCGCATCTACGATCGCCGTCGGAATCGACGAGACCGGCTGCGCGTCGAACACCTCACCGTCGCTCCAGGCGCCACTGGTCTGCCGGCGGTGCGTGATCTGGGCACCGCCGGGCGGGATGCAGAACAGCTCCAGCCGGCCGTCCGCACTGACCGCGGTTCGTGCCGCCGCGTCGGCCCACGACTCGGCCTGCTCCCACTGGGACCAGTCACCGTTCGGGACCGCCTGGACCTTCCGCCGTACGCCGGTGCCGACCGGATCCAGCGCGAAGACGTTGAGGAGTCCACGCCCATCCCGGTTGACCGAGCTGAGTCCAGCCGCCGGTCCGCCGAACGTGGTGTCCCAAGAGCTCCAGCTGCTGCTCGGAGCGTCCTGCCAACGGTGCGCGACGTACGCGCAGCCAGGGCCTAGTGCGAAGACCTCCAGTCGACCGTCGGCGTTCACGCCCAGCACAGGTGGCGCTCCCGCAGGACCGCCGAAGTCTTCCCAGTCGCTCCAGGCCGACGAGCCGGCTGTGGTCTGCCACCGGTGCGTGAGGTAGGCACCGGCCGGCCCGAGTACGAACACCTCCATCCGGCCGTCGGCGTTGAGCGCCACGGTCGGCGCGGCACCCGCGGCGGCACCGAACGGCTGCCAGTCGCCCCAGGTGGCGTCGGCCCGTTGGACCCAGTGGATCAGGCTCTGATCCGCTGCCACCGTGAACAGCTCGAGCCGGCCATCCGCGTTCCGGCCGAGCGTCGGGACGGTGCTCACCTCGTCGCTGAACAACTCCCAATCCCCCGGTAGCACCCGGCGGACGATCCGGTTCTTGTTGTCCAGGGCAAACAGTTCGATCGCTTCGTGCGGGTTGAGTCCGGCGACCGGATTGTCCGGGCTGTGCCAGACGGGCGGCGTGCTGCGCCAGTGCAGGTCGGCGAGGTAGATGCCGTGCTGGAACGAGCCGGCCGCGGTGATCCGGTCGCCAACGACCTCGATCGCGTGCGCGGGCACGTGGCCGGCGTAGTCGTCCAGCCGGAAGTCGAAGGGGTCGGCGCTGCGGAAGACATCCGTACCGACGTAGCCCGAGCGTGGGCCGATGAACAGGTAGTAGGTGCCGTCGCGTTCGACCACGACCGGCGATTCGGTGACCGAGGCGGTCGCGTCGGTGCTCGGGTCGGTGAAGACGGTCCGAGCAGCGCTCCAGTGGAGCAGGTCCGTGCTGGTGCGAGCGGCGACGATGTGGTTCGAGTGCCAGTCGGCGAGCTCGCAGTAGTACATCACCCACTGGTCGCCGATCCGGGTCACGTACGGGTCCCGTGCGACCAGGCCGCGGAACACCGGGCCTTGCGGGATGCGTGTCCACGTGAACAGATCGGTGGAGGTCGCGAGGTTGATCGCGCACTCGTCACCACCGGCGGCGTAGTACATGTAGTAGGTGCCGTCGCTCTCAATCACGTGCGGCGCCCAGAGGTGCACCTCGCCGAAGTAGGTCGGATCGACCGTCAGCACGTGCGGCTGGGTTGTCCATGGACCGTCCAGCGCGGGCGCGGTGGCGTGCGCGAAGTGGATCTCCTTCGCACCGTCCGGGAAGCCGCCGGGCGGTGCCGCGTCGCCGATGATCCCGTACAGGTGCCAGGTGCCGTCCGGGCCTTGGATCACACAGTGGTCGTTCAGATACTCGTACGGCGGTCCGTCCGGCGTCGGGTCGTACACGTGTCGGAACGGCCCCGAACCCACCCACACGTCAGCCTTCTCCATCGGGCGATTGTCCGGCAGAGTGCGGTGCATGAGCGAACTGCCCTCCGAGTACCACCGCCGGCTCCCGTACGGCGAACGTCTGTCGGCCGCACCGTTGCTGGGCCACCCGTTCTTCCCGTTCGAGGGAGAGGTGCAGGCGGTGCCGCTGGACGAGCCGGTGCTCCCCGAGCCGCCGCGCAACGGGGAGGACGGCGGCAAGCCCTGCCCGAAGTGCGCGGATCCGGACCGGTCGGTGATCTGGCAGGACGAGCAGTGGCAGCTGAAGACGTTCGGGCCGACCGGACTCCCCCTCGTCGCCGTCCTCGAGTCGCGCGAGCACTACCGGCTGGACACCCTGCCGCCGGAGCTGACGGCCACGCTCGGTTCGGTGATGCAGCGGGTGGCGAAGGCGATCCAGGACCTGGACAGCGTTGGTCGTACCCACATGAACCGGTGGGGTGACGGGAGCGAGCATTTCCACCTGTGGTTCCTCGCGCGGCCGCTCGGCATGATGCAGCTGCGCGGCGCCGGCATCGCCTTCTGGGACGACATGCTCCCGCCGATCCCGGCCGACGAGCACAACGCGAACGCCCGCCGCGTCGCCGCCGCTCTCGCAGAGAACGGCGGCGAGGCGGTCGAGCTACCAGCTACCGAGTGAGCGTGCGCGCCTCGTCAGGACATCCCTCCCGCAACGGTGAAGAGCCGCAGGTCTCGGTTCTTGGGCAGGGTGATGCTGACCGGGGTCTGGGTCAGTGTCACGGGTTCTGTGGCGAAGATGTGGGTGGTCACGTTGTCGTGGCCGCCGCCGGACTCGTTGCGGTACGGCGTGGTTGCAACGATCACGTTGCCGTAGTGGAGCGTGTCGCCACCACCGCCCAGCGTCCAGTCACTGAACGACAGGTCGAGCTGCGAGGTCGTACCGTCCGCGTAGTTGAGCGTCGCTGTCGTCTGCTGGTTCCCGTTGACAGCACTGCCGATGAACGACAACCTCGTCGTCCCCGCTGGCAGATTGAGGTTCAGCAGCTGCCCGTCAGCCGGCACGTTGTCCGGCTCCCCAGCTGGTACGTCCGGCCAAGTGAAGCTGAGGCCCTGCACGGTTCCAGTAGCTCCGGCAGTCAGACCTGCCGCAGCCAACGCCTGACGGGAGTAGCTGACACCACCACCGTCGTAGTCGGCCTCGGTGTGGTCCCCGTTGTCGTCAGAGATGCCAACGCCTTCCCGCAGTACGAAGAACGAGTTCGGCTGCCCCACTACGACAGTGAAACCGACCTGTGGCAGGGCCGTTCCATCAGCTGCCTTCATCTGCACCGTGACCGGGTACCGACCGTCCGGCGTACCAGCAGGAGCAGTGATGGTGACAGGAGCACTGCCCACCTGGTCAACATGGAACGTCCCACTGGCAGGAGTCGCTGTGAGACCAGCTGGTGTCTTAACCGTGTAGGTGACGTCCTGCGCGGTCCCACTCAGCCGATGCGCCTTGAGGGCGATCGGGGCACTCGTGGTGCCAGGAGCGACCACAACGCGGCTGGTGTCGGTAGAGGTCTGGAACGGGATCTCACCAGTCCGCCACGATGGCGGGGCGTCCTTCACGCCCCAGGCCCTGTTGGGCGTCGTACCGAGCGTGAAGTCCAACGTGCCACCGTGCTGTACGAACGACTCCGGCAGCCACGGCTTGCTCGAGGACTTCCCGTTCACCTTCAACGACTGCACGTACTGTGCATCCGCGCCAGGTGCGTTGATCCGGATCGTCTTACCGCCATCGCGCTTGATCACTGCCCGCGGGAACAGCGGTGCGGCCACCTGGAGCTCCGCGCGACTCGGCACATCCGGGTAGAGACCCAGCGCGGTCCAGACGTACCAGGACGACATCGCACCCAGGTCGTCGTTCCCCGGGATCCCACCGGTGCTCGTGTTCCACAGCTGGTTCATTGCCTGTCGCAACGTCTCCTGCGTCTGGTACGGACGGCCCGTGTAGTTGTAGATCCACGGCGTGTTGATCGACGGCTCGTTGGCCATCTCCGCGTGCAGCTCGCCTGCACCGGTGAGCGCCCAGGTCCCGTCCGGGTTCTTGAAGAACGCGTCCAGCCGCTGGTTCGCCGCGTCCACACCACCCATAGCGTCGACCAGACCGGCCCGGTTGTGCGGCACCATCCACGTGTACTGCGCACTGCTGCCCTCGGCGAACCCGTCGTACGTCGAGGGTGTGAAGGCCGGCCAGGCCCCGTCGTCGTCCCGGTTCTGGACGTAGCCGCCGTTCTCGGGGTTGAACACGTTCTGCCAGTACTGCGACCGGGTCAGGAACGTCCGGTACGTCGACCTGTCGCCGGTGCGCTGCGCCAACTGGGCCAGGGCGAAGTCGTCGGTCACGTCCTCGAGCGTCTCGACCGCGCCGCCCCACGCGTTGGACTTGGTGGGGACGTAGTGCAGCGCCAGGTACTTGTCGAGCGACGGCCGCTGCCCGATCGACATCACCGGTTTGCCTGCTGAGCTCAGGTCCTTCGCAGTCGGTACGGTCGCCGCCTTCACGAGCGAACGCAGCGCACCGCGAGCGTCGAAGTTGGTGCCGCCGAACGCATAGATCCCGGCCACGGCCGGCGCGGACGGATCACCGGTCATCACCGACGTACTCCCGGAGGCGTGCGTCCAGCGGTCCCAGATGCCGTCGTTCTGCGTGGCCTGATTGAACAACGACTGGGCGATGTCCCCCGCGCGTCGCGGTTCGAGCAATGTGACCAGTTGCAGTTGCGACCGGTAAACGTCCCAGCCGGAGAACGTGGCGTACTGCGCCTCCTGCCCATGCGAGACCTTGTGCGGTTTCTGGTCAAAGCCCCAGTACTGACCGTTGACGTCGCTGTACACGTTCGGGTGCAGCAGCGCGTGGTAGAGAGCGGTGTAGAACGTGGTGCGCTGGTCCGTCGTACCGCCCGTCACCTGGATGCGGTCCAGCTGCTGCCGCCACGCGTGTTTGGCCTTCAGGGCAGTCACGTTGACCGACGTACCGCGCGGGTTCTCGGCGTGCAGGTTCGCCAGGGCGTTGGCGGTGCTCACGTACGAGATGCCGATCCGCATCGTCACACGGTTGCTGTCAAAACCCACGTACCCACCGGAGCCCTTGTCCGCGGGCATCCAGCCGTCATCGCCGTACGTCGTACCGCCGCGGGCACTAGTACTGCCCGGAGCCACCGTGGTGTCGGTCCAGGTGCCCTGGTTCTTGAACGGCTGGTCGAACTCCGCGACGAAGTGCAGCGTGTAGTAGCTGCGCTGCCCGACGCTCGCGAGGTAACCACAGAAGTTGCCGCTCGTCACCGAGCCGCTGACCGTGCGGTGCGCGGCATCGATGCTGAGCTGCGCGTCGCTCGACCCGACCTCGGAGTTCGAGGTACGGAACATCAGCGTCCTGGCCTTGTCGGCCGGGAACGTGAAGGCCGCCGATCCGGTCCGCAGGGTGGCGGCCAGCTCGGCCGTGACGCCGGAGTCCAGTCCGACCTTGTAGTACCCCGGCTTCGCGACCTCGTTCGCGTGACTGAACGTCGACGCGTACAGCTCGTCCTTCGCGTCGCTCTGCGGCGAGGTCGTCACGTCACCGGCGAGCGGGAAGATCGGGATGTCCCCCGAGCCGCCG
>DASSDE010000784.1:0-3064 GCA_035697365.1 Kribbella sp.
CCAGCCGTCCACCCCGCAGTCGCCGACCGACGGCCTCGACCACACGTTCTGAGGATTCTGATGCCCAAGCACACGTTCAAGCTCAACGGCCGGCAGATCAGTGTCGAGGCCGAGGACAACGTCCGGCTGTTGTGGGTGCTCCGCGACCTGCTCGGCGTCACCGGACCGAAGTACGGCTGTGCCCTCGATGTCTGCAAGGCCTGCACCTCGCACCTCAACGGCAAGGCGTTCAATCCCTGCTCGGTGCAGGTGAAGGACATCGAGCCGACCGACGAGGTGACCACGATCGAGGGTCTGCCGGCGACCGTCGGCAAGGACCTGCACCCGATGCAGGAGGCCTGGCTGACCTACGACGTGGCGCAGTGCGGGTACTGCCAGCCCGGTCAGATCATGGCCGCCGTCGCCAAGGTCCGGCAGGCCGAGGCGGAGGGCCGGGACATCACTGACGCGGACCTCGACGAACTGCGCAACATCTGCCGCTGCGGTACGTACTCGCGGATCCGGGAAGCGGTCAAGGCCGGCGCGGAGCACATGGGTGCGTGACGTCCTCCAGCAGGTTCGTGGGTGGTACGCCGACGGCGAGCGGTTCGCACTCGCGACGGTGATCGACACGTTCCGATCGGCACCTCGCCGGCCGGGCGCGACGATGGCGGTGTCCGGGGACGGTGTCGCAGTCGGCAGCGTGTCAGGTGGCTGCGTCGAGTCCGATGTCTACGCGGTGGCGCAGGAGGTCATCCGGACGGGTGTTCCGGTGGTACGTCGGTACGGGGTGTCCGATGAGGATGTGTTCGCGATCGGGCTGACCTGCGGCGGGGTCATTGAGGTCCTGGTCGAGCCGGTCGACCACACGTCGTTCGCCGAGTTCGAGTCGGTGGTGGCCGCGATCGAGTCGGGGCGGCCGGTGGCGGTCGCGACCGTGGTCACGGGCGACGGTCTGGGGCGGCGGCTCGTCGTCATGCCGTCAGAGGTTGCTGGCAGCCTCGGTGATCCGGGTCTGGACAGCGCCGTGGTCGAGGATGCGGTCGGCATGCTCAGCACGGGGACCACGGCGATCCGGCAGTACGGGGCGCACGGCGAGTGCCGACGTACTGAGGTTGCGGTGTTCGTGCAGGCGCTTACGCCACCGCCGCGGATGTTTGTCTTCGGGGCGATCGACTTCGCGTCGGCGGTGGCCCGGGTCGGGAAGTTCTTGGGCTACCACGTGACCGTGTGCGACGCCCGTGGTGTGTTCGCGACCCGCGCCCGGTTTCCCGAGGCGGACGAGGTGGTGGTCGACTGGCCGCACCGGTTCCTGGCCGGGGTGCTCGATCAGGTCGACAGCCGTACGGCGCTGTGCGTGCTGACGCATGACCCGAAGTTCGACGTACCGCTGCTGGAACTGGCGTTGCGTACGGAGGCCGGCTACATCGGCGCGATGGGATCCCGCCGTACGCACGAGGATCGGCTGGCCAGATTGCGGGCCGCTGGGCTGGAGGCCGGCGAGCTGGTCCGGCTGTGCTCGCCGACCGGTCTGGATCTCGGCGCCCGGACGCCCGAGGAGACCGCGATCTCGATCGCCGCGGAGATCATCGCGAGCCGCAGTGCCGCGAGCGCCCGACCGCTGTCCGCTACGACCGGCCGGATCCACGGTGGTACCCCGTCGGAGGCCGACCCGTTGAGCGAGGCCGGCGTGCTCAGTGCGACGGCAGCTCGGTAGGACGGCGCCGGGCCGGGCCGTGCACCTCGACGTACCCGCCGTCCGGACGCCGGATGATCCGCCCGGTCTCGATCCCGTGCTCCGCGACCTCCGTCTCGCTCCGCTGCAGACCGAGGCAGATGCGACGGGTCACCCACAGCGCAGCCGGTGGGCCGAGGACCAGTAGGACCTGGAAGAAGTGCAGGAGCGTGTTCATGGACAGGTGGAACTGGACAGCGATCGTGTCCGCGCCCGCCGCGGCCCAAAGCACGCTGTAGAAGGTCATCCCGGCAACGCCGATGCCGGTCCGGGTGGGGTTGTTGCGCGGCCGTTCGAGGAGGTCGTACTCCTCCCGGTCGTGCAGCAGCCGCTCCTCGATGAACGGATAGACGGCCACGAGTGCGAGGAACAGGGTGCAGATCGCGACCGGTACGAGGCTGGCCAGGCTGATCGTCTTGCCCCACCAGACCACCTCCCAGCCCGGCGCCAGCCGGAGCGAACCGTCCAGGAACGCGAGGTACCACGCCGGGCCGACCCCGGCCGAAGTGTCCGCCGGGTCAGCCGGACCGTAGAGCCAGACCGGGTTGATGGTCGCCGTCGCGCCGAGCAGGATCGAGACGCCGGCCACGAACGCGAACAGCCCCACACCCTCCACTGCCGCAACCTTCGCGGTCTTCGTCCGCTTGCTGACGAGCTGCACCGGCTTCTGCTTGAGCGTCCGGACTGCAGCGGCCGCGAACAGCGCGAGCAGTGCGACGGGCAGCACCACGACATGTAGCGGGTAGAAGCGCGAGATCACGTCACCGGGGAACTCGCCGCCGAACAGCAACGACGCGAGGCCCGACCCGACGAACGGCGTTGCCTGCAAGACACCGTCGAGTACGGCGAGGCTCGTGCCAGAGGCGGTGTCGTCCGGGAGCGACGTACCGGTGAGCGCGGCGCCCAGGGTGAGGACGAGCAGGCCGAAGACGATCAGCCAGTTCAACCGCCGCGGTCGCCGGAACGCCGCGGTGAAGAACAGCCGCAGCAGGTGCAGGGTGATCGCCGCGACCATCAGCAGCGTGGACCAGTGATGGATCTGGCGTACCAGCAGGCCGCCACGGACCTCGAAGGTCAGCCGCAGTGTCGAGTCGAGGGCGCGGGACATCGGGATGCCGCGCAGTGGTCCGTACGGCCCGTCGTACACGACGTGATTGACCGATGGCTCGTAGTACACCATCAGGACCACGCCGCTGGCGACGAGCATCACGAAGCTGTAGAACGCGATCTGCCCGAACAACAACGACCAATGATCGGGAAACACCCTGCCGCGCAGGTTCTTCCACGGACGCTGCATGAGCGACCTCCTCCGTCACTCCATACGACCCCGCAGCTCCCGGGTTTGTGACT
>DASSDE010000785.1:0-2808 GCA_035697365.1 Kribbella sp.
CAGACGATTCCGGCGTACGTCTACGAAGCGGCCGAGGTGGACGGGTCGACCGAGTGGAAGACGTTCTGGCGGATCACGCTGCCGCTGCTGCGGCCGGTTCTGGTGATGGTCCTGGTGGTCACCATGATCGGATCGTTCCAGATCTTCGACACGGTCGCGGTGACCACGCAGGGCGGTCCGATCAACGCGACGCGGGTCATCTACTACTACATCTACGAACGGGCGTTCACCCGGTTCGACTTCGGGTACGCCTCCGCGATGGCGCTGGTGCTGTTCGCGATCCTCGCCGTGGTGTCGCTGGTGCAGTTGCGGCTGCTCCGGGCGCGGGAGAGTGATCTCGCATGAGGAAGCAAGTGAGCGTTGGACGTACGGTCGCGTGGGTGCTGTTGTTCATCCTGCTGATCGTCACGCTGTTCCCGTTCTACTGGATGCTGCGGACGGCGTTCTCGGACAACACGCAGCTCCCGGGGCATCCGCATTCGTTGCTGCCCGTGGAGACCACGCTCGGCGCGTTCAAGCGGGTGCTCGGGCTGTCCTCGATCGAGGAGGCGCAGGCACAGGGTGGATCCGGTGCGGCCGTGAACTTCTGGCTGTACCTGCGGAACTCGTTGGTGGTGGCAACCATCACCACGGTCTGCCAGGTGTTCTTCAGCGCGATGGCGGCGTACGCGTTCGCGCGGCTGCGCTGGCCCGGGCGGGACAAGGTGTTCGCGTTGTTCCTGGCCGCGCTGATGGTGCCGCCGATCTTCACCACGCTTCCGAACTTCGTGCTGATCAAGAACCTCGGGCTGCTGAACAGCTTCGCGGGCATCATCCTGCCGGGTGCGTTCATGACCCCGTTCGCGATCTTCTTCCTGCGGCAGTTCTTCCTCGGCATCAACCGCGAACTCGAGGAGGCGGCGATGATCGACGGCGCCGGGCACCGGCGGATCTTCTTCGGGCTGGTGATCCCGATGAGCGCCGCGCCGATCGCTACGCTGGCGATCCTGACCTACATCAACTCCTGGAACGACTACTTCTGGCCGCTGCTCGTCGGCCAGCAGGAGAACGTCCGGGTGCTGACGGTCGCGTTGGGTGTGTTCCGGTCGCAGACGCCGCAGGGCGGTCCGGACTGGGCCGGCCTGATGGCGGCGACGTTGATCGCGGCGCTGCCGATGATCATCTTGTTCCTGGCGTTCGCCAAACGGATCACGAACTCCATCGGCTTCTCGGGGATCAAATGAACGTCTCACGAAGGACCCTGCTGAAGGCAGGACTGGCGAGTCTCGCCGTACCGGCTGTTGCCGCCTGCAACAACGGCGCCGCGGCCCGCGGCGACGGCGAGATCATCTACTGGCTGTGGGACTCCGCGCAGCTGCCGATGTACACGGCGTGCGCGAAGCTCTTCCACGAACAGAACCCGCAGTACTCGGTGAAGATCGAACAGTACGGCTGGAACGACTACTGGTCGAAGCTGGTCACCGGGTTCATCTCGGACACCGCGCCGGACGTGTTCACCGGGCACTCGTCGAAGTACCCGCTGTTCGCCGACAAGGGCCAGGTGCTGCCGATCGACGATTTCGTTGCCAAGGACAACGTTGACCTGTCGATCTACCAGAAGGGCCTGGCGGATCGCTGGATCGGCGCCGACGGCAAGCGGTACGGCCTGCCGAAGGACTTCGACAGCGAGGTGTACTTCTACAACAGTGCGTTCACCGAGGCGGCCGGGATCAGTACGGAGCAGCTCAACTCGATGACCTGGAACCCGCGCGACGGCGGTACGTTCGAGCAGATCGTCCGGCGGCTGACCGTCGACTCGAAGGGCCGCCGTGGCGACCAGCCGGGGTTCGACAAGGCCAAGATCAAGGTCTACGGGCTCGGGTACGCCGACGCCGGTGGTGGCGACGGGCAGACGAGCTGGAGCTGGTACGCGGCGAGCAACGGCTGGAAGTACTCCGAGGGCGAACCTTGGGGGACGAAGTTCTTCTACGGCGACCCGAAGTTCACCGAGACGATCGGGTGGTGGCGTGGGCTGATCACCAAGGGGTACATGCCGACGTACGCGCAGGCGAAGTCCGGGGTGGACGTCACCACGAGCTTCGGCGCGGGGAAGTACGCGATCACCCCGAACGGTTCCTGGATGCTCGGCACGTACGGCACGCTGAAGCAGGTGAAGACCAAGCTCGCCCGGCTCCCGATCGGCCCGATCGGCAAGCGGATGTCGATGATGAACGGGCTCGCGGACACCCGCTGGGCCGGGACCACGCAGCGTGAGGCGTCGTGGGCCTGGGTGAAATTCCTCGGCTCGCAGACGGCGCAGGACATCGTCGCCAAGGCCGGCGTGGTGTTCCCGGCGGTGGCGGCGAGCCTGCCGCTGGCGAGGGCTGCGTTCGCGAAGAGCGGGTGGGACGTCACGCCGTTCCTGGAGACCGTCGAGGCGGGTGACGTGTTCCCGTACCCGGCGAACCCGAACGCCGCGGACGTCACCGCGGTGATGACTCCGGCGATGGATGCGGTGATGTCTTTCGAGGCCGAGCCGGCGTCGCTGGCGAACGCCAACAAGGACGTCAACGAGATCCTCTCGGTGAACAGCTGAGGGTTGACCCTGGGGCGTACTACGCCCGGGGGAGTACGTCGTACTGCGTCCAGCGGTGCAGCGTGCTCCTCCGGGGGTAGCGCAGGTGCCGCCGCTGAGGCGACGCGGTGGAGGGGTCCGTAAGGACAACCTTGGTGCCATCGGAGAAACCTTCGAACACCAGGGAGAGTCATGAACGAGGAGAGGCCGGGCGGACCGATCCGCATCGGCGACCGTGAGCGCGAGGACGCCGT
>DASSDE010000786.1:0-2207 GCA_035697365.1 Kribbella sp.
TGCCAGATCAGCCAGGCGCCGCCGATCTCCGCCAGCGCCGCGAGCACGAACAACAGCACCGACCGCAGCACCGTCACCGAACGATCTCCGCGAACGGGAGCAGGCAGTCCGGGTCGCCGGCACACGTCTCCAGGTCGTCGCAGCCGGCAGGGACCTCGCTGGGCCTCATCGGGGCAGGCGTGCGGTCAGGCCGTCCAGTACGGCGGTCTGCGCATCCACCCGGTCGGTGGACCGCAGGTGCTCGGCGAACAACTGGTCGAACTCTGCGACGCGGAACGGCCGCTCTGCCGTCGGCAGCGTGCAGGCATCCGGCACCCAGGTGAGGTTCTCGGTCATGCCATCGACGGTAAACCCGTACCGAAGTACCGAATGCAACTGTCGCCGTTGTCCGGGCGGGTTCCTGGTGGGTGTCGGTGGGTTGGGTCAGAATGACGGGATGCGACTGCCTGTGATGCCTCCGGTCAAGCCGATGCTCGCCAAGCCGGTGAAGGAGATTCCGCGCGGGGAGCTGTCCTACGAGCCGAAGTGGGACGGCTTCCGGTCGATCATCTTCCGCGACGGCGACGAGGTGGAGATCGGCAGCCGGAACGAGAAGCCGATGACACGGTACTTCCCGGAGCTGGTCGAGGCGGTGCGGGCCAATCTTCCGCAGCGCTGCGCCGTGGACGGCGAGATCATCGTGATCGGCGAGTCCGGCGACCGGCTCGACTTCGAGGTGCTGCAGCAGCGGATCCATCCGGCCGCGAGCCGGGTGAACATGCTGTCGGAGAAGACTCCGGCCCGGTTCGTGGCGTTCGACCTGCTCGCGCTCGGTGACGACGACTACACCGAACGCCCCTTCGCCGAGCGCCGCGCCGCGCTGCTCGACGCGCTGGCCGACGTCAAGGAACCGATCCACGTCACGCCCGCGACCGCGGACCACGACACCGCCGCGCGCTGGTTCGAGCAGTTCGAGGGCGCGGGTCTGGACGGCCTGATCGCCAAGCCGCTGGACGGCCTGTACGTCCCGGACAAGCGGACGATGTTCAAGATCAAGCCGGAGCGGACGGCCGACTGCGTCGTCGCCGGGTACCGCCTGCACAAGAGCGGCCCGGACCGAATCGGCTCGCTGCTCCTCGGGCTCCACAACAGCGACGGCACGCTGGCCAGCGTCGGCGTGATCGGAGCCTTCCCGATGGAGCGCCGCAAGGAGCTGTTCCAGGAGCTGCAGCCGCTGGTCACGACGTTCGACGACCACCCGTGGGCGTGGGCGAAGCAGGAGGAGGGCGTCCGTACGCCGCGCAACGCCGAAGGCAGCCGCTGGCAGGCCGGCAAGGACCTGTCGTTCACGCCGCTGCGGCCCGAGCGGGTTGTCGAGGTGCGCTACGACCACATGGAAGGCATCCGGTTCCGGCACACCGCGCAGTTCGTCCGCTGGCGCCCGGACCGGACGCCGGAGTCCTGCACCTACGAGCAGCTGGAGGAGCCGGTGAAGTTCGACCTCGCCGACGTCCTCTCCAGCGCCCAACGCTGATGTTGTACGGCCTGTACACGCGCCGCCTGCGCCATCAGCTCGACGGTCTGCCGAAGCCGCAGCACGTCGCGATCGTGATGGACGGCAACCGGCGCTGGGCCCGTGGCGCCGGGTACGACGACGTACGGATCGGGCATCGGTTCGGGGCGAAACATCTCGAGCAGTTCTTGCAGTGGAGCGCGGACGCCGGGATCACCTGCGTCACTGCTTGGGTCGCGTCCGCCGACAACATGCGCAAGCGCGACTCGGCCGAGGTCGGCTACCTGATGGAGCTCACCGAGAGCGTGCTCGCGGAGCACGTACGGCGGGACCACCGCTGGCGGCTGCATGTCGCGGGTCAGCTGGATCTGTTGCCGGATTCAACGGCTCGCGCCTTGAAGGACGCGGTCGAGCTGAGCCGCGACCGCGGCGCCGGGGACCTGACGCTCGCGATCGGGTACTCCGGCCGGCTCGAGGTCCTGGACGCCGTCCGGTCGATGCTCGACGACGCGGCCGCCGGCGGGCGCTCGCTCGAGGACGTCGCGGACGCGCTCAGCGAGGACGAGATCGGCCGGCACCTGTACGTCCCTGGGCTCCCGGACCCGGATCTGGTCATCAGGACGAGCGGCGAGCTGCGGATGTCGGACTTCCTGCTCTGGCAGGCGACCGGCTCGGACATCGAATTCTGCGACCTGTACTGGCCCGCGTTCCGCGA
>DASSDE010000787.1:0-4710 GCA_035697365.1 Kribbella sp.
GGTCTTGAACTCGGTCGCGGACACGAGCATCCGGACGCCGGACTGGTTCAGCGCGTAGGCCAGTTCGTGGGTGCGGTACGCCGGGTTGATGTTCACCAGGATCGCGCCCATCAGCGCGGTCGCGTACTGCGTGATCGTCCACTCGGCCTGGTTCGGGGCCCAGATGCCGACCCGGTCGCCCTTCGCGATACCGCGCGCCATCAGGCCGCGGGCAACCAGTTCGACCTCGGCGCCGAACTCGTCGTACGTCCAGCGTCTCCCGGTCTGCACCTCCACCAGCGCCTCGCGGTCACCGTACTCGCCGATCGTCCGTCTCAGGTTCGCGCCGATCGTCTCCCCCAGCAACGGAACCGCAGACACCCCGGATGCGTACGACGGCAGGCTCATACAACTCATCGTCACGCGACCGGCCCACCCCGGCAACCCCACACGCGGCTTGTTCAACCGGGTCGGACGCACGCAGGTGATGCCAGACTGGGGTTATGGATGCTGGGGTGCGGGTTGCAGGGGCCGGGTCGGTCAGTGGGGTGCCGGATGTTTTGCGGGTGATGTTCGGGGTGGAGGTGGTGGAGGCTGACGTTGCCGCTGCGGTGGCCAAGGTCGGGGAGCTTACCGAGGCGGTGATGGCGGCGTTGCGGGCGCACGGGGTCGAGGAGTCCCAGCTGGGGACCAGTACGGTGAACGTGTTCCAGCACTACCGGGAGCCCGGTACGGACGTGGCGTACCAGGCGTCGCACACGATCCAGGTCGAGTCCAAGGACCTGACCGGGTTCGGGACGCTGCTGAACGCGGCGGTCGATGCTGCGGGCAACGGCCTGACGATGAACGGTCTGCAGTTCGACATCGAGGACAAGTCCGAACTGCTCGCCCAGGCCCGGGAACTCGCTTTCCAGCAGGCGCGGGCGAAGGCCGAGCACCTCGCCGCGCTGGCCGGGTACTCGCTCGGCTCGGTCACCTCGATCAGGGAGTCGCAGAGTCCGTACCCGATCCACCGGGCCGCGGCGAACGCCAGCCGCAAGGCCAACTTCGACGCGTCGGTGAACGTCACTCCCGGCGACAGCAGCGTCGAGGTCACGCTCGAGGTGCAGTTCGCCTGGGCGTAACGGCTGTCTCAATTCGCGCACAGGGGTTGCGCTGTCGGTGGTGTCGGACAGACTGCTCTCATGTACGCACCGGCGCCGCTGCGGCGGCAACTGAACCGGTCCGGGCTGTTACTGCTCGGGCCGGCCTTCGTTGCCGCGGTCGCGTACGTGGACCCGGGCAACTTCGCGACCAACATCGCCGCCGGTGCGACGTACGGCTATCTGCTGTGCTGGGTCGTCGTCGGCGCGAACCTGATGGCCGTCCTCGTGCAGTACCTGGCAGCCAAGGCCAGCATCGCCACCGGACGCACCCTGCCGCAACTGTGCCGTGACCACTTCAAACGCTCGACCTCCACCGGCCTGTGGGCCCAGGCCGAGATCGTCGCCCTCGCCACCGACCTTGCCGAAGTCGTCGGCGGCGCCATCGCCCTCAAACTGCTCTTCCACCTACCGCTGCTGCTCGGCGGCATCATCACCGGCGCGGTCTCCTTCGGGCTCCTGATCTACCAGTCCAAGCGCGGACAACGCCCCTTCGAGGCCGCAATCATCGGCCTGCTCGCCGTCGTACTGATCGGCTTCGTCGTCTCCACCGCCAAATCGGACCCGTCCGCGACCGGCGTCCTCGGCGGCCTCGTCCCACGCCTCGACGGCACCCAGTCCCTCGTCCTCGCCGCCGGCATGCTCGGCGCCACCGTCATGCCCCACGCGATCTGGCTGCACGGCGCACTCGTCACCGACCGGCACTGGAAAACGATCCGTTCCGAACACGGCAAATCCCGAGTACTACGCGCCACCCGGCTCGACGTCGCCGTGGCGATGGCCCTGGCCGGCGCGGTCAACCTGGCCATGGTCGTCCTGGCAGCGGCTGCCCTGAAGGGCACCGGCCCAGAAAACTCAGGCTCCCTCGACGCCGCCCACACCGCCATCGGCGACCGCATCGGCCACCTCCCCGCCCTGCTCTTCGCGCTCGCCCTGCTCGCCAGCGGCTTCGCCTCTTCCTCCGTCGGCACCTACGCCGGATCCGTCATCCTGGACGGCTTCTGGCAACGCCGCGTCCCGCTCGCCGTACGACGACTCCTCACCCTGATCCCTGCACTCCTGGTCCTTGCGATCGGCATCGACCCCAGCCGCGCCCTCGTCATTTCACAGGTCGTGCTCAGCTTCGGCATCCCCTGCGCACTCTGGCCGCTGGTGAGATTGACCGCATCCCGGCGCGTCATGGGCAGCCTTGTCAACCGCCGGGCGACTACTCTCGCCGCATGCCTGGTAGCCACCGCCGTCACGGCCCTCAACGTCGTACTGATCGTGCTGACTGTGCGGGGATGATGTGACCGGGGTGTACGCCGTGAGCGACATCCACGGCCACCTGGAGAAACTCACCCCGGCACTGCACGCGGCCGGCCTCACCGATGCCGACGGCAACTGGGCGGGTACGGACGCGCGGCTGTGGTTCCTCGGCGACTTCTTCGACCGCGGCCCGGACGGCATCGGCGTCCTGCACTACGTCCGCGGGCTGGTCGACCAGGCTCCCGAGGGCGCGGTCAGGATGCTGCTCGGCAATCACGAGATCCTTGCGCTCGGGATGCACAGGTTCGGCGACACGTTCGTCCCGCACGACGGCATCACGCTGCGCAGCTTCGAACGGTCCTGGGCACTGAACGGCGGCCAGGACCGCGACCAGGAACTGCTCACCGACGACGACGTGACCTGGTTGCTCGACCAGCCGATGCTCGGCATCGACGCGGACCAGCTGCTGATGCATTCCGACACCGCGGAGTACGTCGAGTGGGGCGACACGCTCGACCAGATCAACGCCGCGGCCCGCGCCGAGCTGCACTCCGACGACATCGAGGTGTGGTGGGAGATCTGGCGCCGGATGACGTCGCGGTACGCGTTCCGTGGCGAGAACGGCCCGGAGGTGGCGCGGATCATGCTGCAGCACCTCGGCGGGCGCCGGATCGTGCACGGGCACAGCATCATCGCCGACCAGTTGCACATCGACCCGGAGTTCCTCACCGGCCCGCACCTGTACGCGGACGGCCTGGTCCTCGGCATCGACGGCGGCGCCTTCGACGGCGGGCCTTGCCTAGTCGTTGAGCTCTCGGCCGAGTGATGCGAGGACGGCGTCCAGGCAGGACCGGAAGGGTTCCTGTCCGCCGCGGTCGATCCAACGGCTGAATGCGTTCTGGAAGACAGCCGAGCCGACCTGCGCCACCAGTACCGCGTCCTCGGGTGGGAGCCCGCGCTCCTCGAGTCCGTCGCGGAGTGCTGCGGTGACCGACGCCAGCTTCGTCCGCTCGCGCTCCTGCAGCTCGGGGCTCGCGGCGATCACAGCCCTTCGTACGTCGGAGTTCTCCGCGAGCTCGGCGAGCAGCTCGCCGACGTCCACAGCGGCCTGCAGTACGGCAGGCCACGGGCGGACGGCCGGGTCGACGGCACGGATCGCCTCCAGAACCGCCGCGGGTAGGCGCTCGGAGCCGGCGAACAGGACCTCACGCTTATCCGGGAAGTAGCGGAAGTACGAGCGGCGGGTCAGGCCGGCGTGCTCGGCGATCTGGTTCACCGTCACCGCGTCGTACCCGTGCGCCGCGTACAGCTCGAGCGCGGCCTTGCGCAGCCGCTCCTCCGCCCCGGGATCCCATCGCGCCATGCCCCGAGTCTAGCAACCGCGATGTCTCAGGGTGTTATCGTGGTGATGACACCCTGAGACATGAGGAGCGGAACAATGATCTGGATTCTGGGCGCGACCGGGCGGACCGGTCGGGAGATCGCGGCCCGGGTGGCGGCCCGTGGCGGTACGCCGGTGCTGGTCGGACGGAACGCGGAGCGGCTCCGCAAGACCGCAGCGGAGCTCGGGCTCGACGGCGTCGAGGTGGTCGAGACCGACCAGGTCGCCGCGGAGATCGCGCGCCGGCGGCCGACTGTCGTGGTGAACACGATCGGCGGGTACGCCGACACCGCCGAACCGATCGCGCGGGCGTGCCTGCCCGGCGGGCACTACGTGGACCTGGCCAACGATCTGGTGGCGATGCCGCGGACGTTGGCGCTGCACGATGAGGCGGTCGCCGGCGACAGTACGTTCGTGACCGGTGCCGGGTTCGGGGTGCTCGGGACGGAGGCCGTGGTCGCACGCCTGTGCGCGGACCGGCCGACGCCTCAGGAGGTTCGCGTCGACGCACTCCCATCGGTCGCGATCGAGGCCGGGCAGATGGGAACGGCGCTTGCGCTGTCGATCGTGTCGGCGTTCACCACGGGCGGGTTGCGTTACCGGGACGGGCAACTGGTTCCGACGCGACTTGCGGGTGATCCGCGGGAGCACGCGCTGCCGGACGGCCAGAAGGCGAAGTCCGCCGTTGGCGCGACGGGTGAGTTGCTCGCCGCGCATGAGGCCAGCGGGGCGCCGAACGTTGTGGCGACGACCGGGCTGCTGCCCACGGCGCCGTACGTCCGGGCGATCCTGCCCGTCGCGGGCGCTCTGCTCAAGGTTTCCGCAGTGCGACAGTTCGCCGTACGGCGGATGGCGGCGATGGAGTTCAAGCCCGCGCCGCGGCCGCGCGAGCACTCCTGGGGACATGCCGTCGTCACCTGGGCGGACGGCACGACGCAGGAGGGCTGGCTGCGGACCGAG
>DASSDE010000788.1:0-4133 GCA_035697365.1 Kribbella sp.
CGCGCGTGAACTGCACGACGAGATCGGCCAGGGACTCACCGCCGTACTGCTCGGTCTCAAGCAGCTGTCGTCCGGGTTGCCGCCCGCTGTGCAGAAGGATCTGCTCGAGGTGCAGGAGACCGCGAGGGCAACGCTCGACGAGGTGCGTGGCGTGGCGCGCCGGCTGCGTCCGGGCGTACTGGAGGATCTGGGGCTGCAGAGTGCGTTGGCCGCGCTCGCGACCGAGTTCTCGGTGCACGGCATGCGGGTCCGGCGCGTGACCTCGCCCGGGCTGCCCGAGCTGGGGGCGGATCGCGAGCTGGTCATCTACCGGGTCGCGCAGGAGGCCCTGACGAACGCGGCCCGCCACTCGGCGGCTCGCAGCGTGCAGTTGTCGCTGCAACGGCGCGGCGATGCGGTGATCCTCGCGGTCGAGGACGACGGGTCGGGGATGCGCGGCGCGGAGGAAGGTACGGGGATCCGCGGCATGCGGGAACGCGCTTTGCTGATCGGGGCCGAGCTGACAGTCGGCCGCGGCGATCGTGGTACGGCGGTCTGTCTCACGGTTCCGTTGGAGCGGCGATGATCCGGATCCTGCTGGCCGACGACCACGCGCTCGTCCGTCGCGGCGTGCGGCTGATCCTGGACAGCGAGCCGGATCTGCAGGTGGTGGCCGAGGCAGGAGATGGCGCAGAGGCGCTGCAGGCGTTCCGGGACACGCCGGTCGATCTGGCCGTACTGGATGTGGCGATGCCGCGGATGACCGGTCTGCAAGCAGCGCGGGAGCTGTCCCGCCGGCGGGATCCACCGCGGATCCTGATGCTGTCGATGTACGACAACGAGCAGTACTTCTTCGCCGCGCTCAAGGCCGGTGCGAGTGGATACGTACTCAAGTCGGTCGCCGATCGGGATCTCGTCGATGCCTGTCGCGCGGCGGGCCGGGGCGAGTCGTTCCTCTACCCGGGTGTGATGAGCACGCTTGTCCGCGACTACGTGGACCGCGTTCGCCGGGGTGAACGCGTGCCCGGTCAGGTGCTGACCGACCGCGAGGACGAGGTCGTGAAGCTGATCGCGGAGGGCCATCCGTCGAAGGAGATCGCCCGCATCCTGACGATCAGCTACAAGACCGTCGAACGGCACCGCGCCAACATCCTGCAGAAGCTCGGCATGCGCGACCGGACCGAACTCACCCGCTACGCGATCCGCGCCGGCCTTATCGAGCCCTGATCACGTCGGTCGACTGGCGGGCGATTTGCCACTCCTCGTTGGTGGGGATGACGAGGACCTGCACCGGGCTGTCGTCGGTGGAGACGACCGGGCCGTCCGGGTCGGCGTTGCGGATCGGGTCCAGCCGGATCCCGAGCGGTTCCAGGCCGTCAAGCGCGGCGGCGCGGGCCTCGGCGGAGTGCTGGCCTACCCCGGCGGTGAAGACGATCGCGTCGACCGTGCCGAGGACCGCGTAGTACGCGCCGACGTACTTCTTGAGCCGGTAGCAGTAGACGTCGAAGGCGAGCCGCGCCCGCTCGTCACCGTCCGCGCGGCGCCGTAACACCTCGCGGAAGTCGTTGACGCCGGCCAGGCCCTTCAGCCCGGACTCGGAGTTGAGCGCCCGGTCGGTCTCCTCCGCGGTCCGCCCGGCCACCCGCGCGAGATGCCCGTGGATCGCGGGATCGAGATCGCCTGACCGGGTCCCCATCACGAGACCTTCCAGCGGCGTGAGTCCCATCGACGTGTCGACGGACTCCCCACCCCGTACGGCGGCCGCCGAGCAGCCGTTCCCGAGATGCAGGACGATCACGTTCACGTCGGCAGGATCGCGATCGAGCACCTTGGCGGCCTGCTCCGACACGAACGCGTGCGACGTCCCGTGGAATCCGTACCGGCGAATGCCGTAGTCGTCCAGCCAGGACGACGGCACGGCGTACGTGTACGCGTACGGCGGCAACGTCTGGTGGAACGCGGTGTCGAAGACCGCGACATGCGGCAGCTCCGGGAACAGCCGACGCGCGACCTCGATCCCTTCGAGGTTCGCGGGGTTGTGCAGCGGAGCGAGCGGCACCAGATCCGTGACGGCCGCGAACAGTTCGTCGTCGACCAGGGCCGGCGCCGCGAACCGGTCGCCGCCGTGCACGACCCGATGCCCGACCGCGACGATGTCCACCGACGCGAGCGCCGGACCGTGCTTCTCGAAGGCCTGGACGGCGGCCTCCAGCGCGGCCTCGTGATCCGCGATCGCCCGGTCGTCGTCGACCGCGCCCGACGGCCCGTGGTGGACGTGATGGCTCTGCTCCTCACCGATCCGCTCCACCAGGCCGCTCGCCGCAGCTTCGCCCGACGCCGCGTCCACCAGGCTGTACTTCAGCGAGGACGATCCGGCGTTGATGACCAGGACATGTTCACTCATCGCGTTCACCCTGCTGTGCCTGGATCGCAGTGATCGCGACCGTGTTGATGATGTCGCGGACGGTCGCGCCGCGGGACAGGTCGTTGACCGGCTTCCGGAGGCCTTGCAGGACCGGGCCGACCGCCACCGCATTGGCCGAGCGTTGCACAGCCTTGTAGGTGTTGTTGCCGGTGTTCAGGTCCGGGAACACGAAGACCGTGGCTTTTCCGGCGACGGGGGAGTCCGGGAGTTTCGTCCGCGCCACCGCCTCGTCGATCGCGGCGTCGTACTGGATCGGGCCCTCGACGGGCAGCTGGGGTGTGCGCCCGCGGACGATGTTCGTTGCCTTGGACACCTTCTCGACGTCGGTGCCGGTGCCGGACGTGCCGGTCGAGTACGACAGCATCGCGACCCGCGGCTCGACCCCGAACGCCGCCGCGGTGGTGGCCGACGAGATCGCGATGTCGGCGAGCTGCTCCGCGTTCGGATCCGGGTTCACCGCGCAGTCGCCGTACACGAGGACCTGGTTGTCCAGGCACATGAAGAACACCGACGACACGACCGAGACGTCCGGTACGGTCTTCACCACCTCGAGCGCCGGCCGGATGGTGTGCGCGGTGGTGTGCACCGCGCCCGAGACCATCCCGTCCGCGAGCCCCAGCTGCACCATCATCGTGCCGAAGTACGACACGTCGCGGACCGCCTCGCGAGCCCGGTCGAGGTCGACGCCGCGGTGCTGCCGCAGCCGGTGGTACTCGGCCGCGAACCGTTCGGTCAGCTCGCTGTCCTCGGGATGTACGACGGTCGCCGCGCTCACGTCGACGCCGAGGGTGGCTGCCTTCGCGCTGATCGTGGTCGGGTCGCCGAGCAGCGTCAGGTCCGCAACTCCACGCCGGAGCAGTACGTCGGCCGCGCGCAGGATCCGCTCCTCCTCGCCCTCCGGCAGCACGATGTGCCGGCGATCGGACACCGCCCGGTCGACGAGCTGGTGCTCGAACATCAGCGGTGTCACCACGCTCGTGCGGGCGAGGGCGAGCTGATCGAGCAGCGCAGGCCCGTCGACCGAGGAGTCGAACAGCGCGAGTGCGGTGTCGATCTTGCGCGGCGCATCCTTCGTCAGGCGGCCGCGGACAGCGGTGAGTTTGGCGGAGGTGGCCTGCGTACCGAGGCCGGTCTCGATCAACGGCAGTGTCACGCCGAGGCCCTCGATCAGGCGCCGCACCTGGCTCGGGAGTTCGAAGCCGCCGTTCAGCACGATCGCCGCGATCTGCGGGAACGTACGGGACGCGTGCGCCATCACCACGCCGAGCACGACCTCCGGGCGGTCGCCGGCGGTGACCACGACCGCTCCTTCGAACAGCCGGTCGAGGACGTTCGGCATCGTCATGCCGGCGATCATCAGCCCGCCGATCTCGCGGGTCAGCAGTTGCGGATCGCCGCTGAGCAACCGGCCGTCGATCGGGGCGAGCAGGTCGGCGACGAGCGGCTGGTTGAGGATCGGCTCCTCCGGGATCGCGAACGCCGGCGCGCCGACCCCGTCGAGCGCCGCGACCAACGCCTCCGGAGTCACGCCCACCGGACCATCGCCACCTGCTGCGCCACTTGCTGCGCCGTCGCCAGGTTCCTGGCCGACGCGGTTGACGATCACCGCGAACAGCGTGCCGTGGTTGGCGGCAAGCTCGGCCGCGGCCAGGTCGGTGATCGCGCGGACGTCGTGCGGTGTCCGCTCGAACCCGTTGACGACCAGCAGCACCGGCACACCGAGGTTGGC
>DASSDE010000789.1:0-2505 GCA_035697365.1 Kribbella sp.
ACCTGACGCCGTCCCGGGTCCAGGGTGCGGTCATCCACTGGCCGGGCACCGGATCGACGAAGGTCATCCACACCAAGGCCGCGGTCGCGTCCGCGTTGCGCGGCTGGCAGGACTACCACATGGACACCCGTGGCTGGTCGGACATCGCGTACCAGATCGCGGTCGACCAGTCCGGCCGGGCCTGGACCCTGCGCGGCCTGCGGACCCAGTCCGGCGCGAACGGCGACGCCGACGTGAACGAACGGTACGGGGCGATCCTGCTCGTCCTGGTCACCGGCGAGCAACCGTCTGCTGCGATGAAGGCAACCACCCGCGCGGTGATCGCCGACTTCCGCAAACTCTTCCCCCGCGGTACGGCGATCCGGCCGCACTCCGCGGTCCGCCCGGAGCCCACCGACTGCCCCGGCGACCCCGCCCGCGCCGCGATCACCCGCGGCGAATTCACCCCCGGCCACCCTGGCAATTCGGAGGACGACATGACCCCGGCCCAGATGCAGGAACTGAAGAACTTCATCGAGGCCCGCTCGCAGGCCTATGCGCTCTGGGTGCACAAGCAGTTGCGCCGCGACCTGACCGCGGTCGCGAAGGCGTACGCGCTCGACATCAAGAACTACGAGCGCCAGACCGACGCCGCCGACGCCGCCCGCGCGGCCGCCGCGGTGTGGGCGTCCGCACCGAAGAACCTGCAGGCCGAGAGCGCCGCACCGGAGGCGCCGGCCGCTCCGGACCCGAATTCCGACCCGCAGCTCGAGAGCCACGACCTCGACCCGTTCCCGCCCGTGGACACCACCCCCGACGCAACACCCGAAGCAGCTGCTGACGTCGCCAAGTAGACGCCCTCCGACCAGGTCCCGCCGGATTGTCGGCGGGACCTGATTGGGTGTCGGGGTGGACCTCAAGCGACTGCAGGAACGGCTGGAGAAGATTTCTGTCGGGTACGGCGAGCATCTGGGCTTCGAGCGCGATCCCGACTGGTTCCTGCTCAAGCTCCAGGAGGAGGTCGGCGAGCTGACCCAGGCGTACCTCCAGCACACCGGCCGGGCGCGCGCCAAGGGAGCGACCGCGGAGCAGATCCGCGACACGTTCCATCAGGAGTTCGCCGACGTCCTGTGCCAGCTGCTCCTGTTCGCGAAGCAGCATGACGTCGATCTCCCGGCCGAGATCGACAACAAGTGGCTGGTCTACGAAGCCTGAGCGCTGCGCCCCGGGCCGGCGTTCTTGATCAGCAGGCCGAGCACGACGAACGGCGCGATCCCGACCAGTACCGCGACCGGGATGCCCAGCCAGGACGGCAGGGTGAAGTCGCCGGTCTGCAGCGTCACGACGAACTGGACGAAGCCGAAACCGAACGGCCAGACGAGCGTGCCCAGCCATTTCTCGCCGCGGGTCCACCGGTCCGACTTCCACAGCAGCACCGCGCCGACGACCCAGCCGACGATGACGACGTACGCACCGAGCGCCAGCAGCGCGAGGGCCAGGACGTCCCGCCCGCGGAACTTCGGCAGGTACCGGTCGACGAGCACCAGCCCGTCGGTCGACGCCGCGACCAACTCGTCCGGATCCCCGAGCTGCTGCAGCATCCGCCGGACGTCGTCCTCCGACGTCGCACCCGCCGCCCGGGCCTCCGCGATGTGCGACGTGACGTCGGCCAGCAGGTCGGTACGTCGTGATTCAGGCAATGGCTCGGCCGCCTTGGTGAGGTACTTGAGGTACGCGTCGACGAGGCGATCGCCGTCCTGCCGCACGTTCACTTGACCCGCGCTTCCACGAGGAGAGCGACGTACCCGGCGAGCGCGACCACGCCGCCGATCAGCGAGCTCACCCACACCGCCGGCTGGAAGATGTCGCTGCAGGCTGCCGCGAGCCACCCGACCGGCCACGCCACCGTTCCGACCAGCTTCCAGACGGTGCTCCAACGGTTCGATGTCCAGAGCAACCAGACGCCGACCAGCCAGCCGATCACCAGCAGAAACGGCCCGAACACGAGCAGCGCGAGCGTGATCCAGTCCCGCGTCCGCAGTCGCGGCTCGGTGCTCTGCAGCACCCCACCACCAGTCATCTCCACGTTCATCCCCGTCTCCCACTCTGCAAGATCTTGTCGACCGAGGCGCAGAACCGTTGCCAGTCCGCGGTGAACGCGGCCAGCGCTTTGCTGCCCTCGGGTGTCGATGTGTAGTACCGCCGGGGCGGACCTGACTCCGACTCCTGCCAGGTCGTCTCCACCAGACCCTCGCGGCGCAAGCGCGCGAGCAGTGGGTAGATCGTGCCTTCGGTCGTGACCAGTCCGTCGACCTCACCCAGCGCCTTGACCAACTCGAAACCGTACCGGGGCTCTCCCTGCAACAGCGCGAGGACGCAGAACTCCAGCGTCCCGCGGCGCAACTGGGTGAACACCTTCTCGGCTACCATGCGAGACAAGGTACCTGTCCGTGCCAAGATCCGGCAAGGAAGGCTGAGCCGTCAGGCGGTCTTCGGGCGGACGCTGAACATCAGGACCGGGACGAC
>DASSDE010000790.1:0-8211 GCA_035697365.1 Kribbella sp.
CCCCCGGCTCTCGCACCGTGATCGCCGATCACCCTTTGCTGACGCGATAGTGCAGGTGCGTGACGCGATCGCCCTCGACGACGCGCGGGTTGTCGAGCAGGACCTCGGGGCCGACGTAGTCACCGAAGAAGCGCACGCCGCTACCGAACAAGACCGGGACGAGGCTGTACGCGATCTCGTCCACCAGGCCGGCGGCGATCGCCTGACCGGTGATGTTGCCGCCGGTGATGGTGACATCGCCGTCGCCCGCGTGCGCCTTGGCCTGCGCGATCGCTTCCTCGACTCCGTTGACGAACGTGAACGGTGCGTCGGGGAACGGCCAGTCGGTGGGCGGCTCATGGGTGACGACAAAGACGTGGTCACCCACTGCCGGTACGCCGCCCCAGCCGTTCGTGAGGTCGAAGAGATGCCGGCCGATGATGCACGAACGGATCCGTGGCCAGGTGGACTTCATGTACTCCGCACTGGCCGCGCTCACGTGGAACGGGCGGCCCTGGTCGGTTCCGTACAGCTCGACCGGCCCGTTGCCGTACCAGTCGAACAGCGGACCCACCTGGTCCTCGGTGTCCGCGACGAACCCGTCCAGCGACACCGCGGCCGCGACGACAACGTTGCCCATCTTATTTCACCACCCGGTAGCTGAGATGTTGCGCGGCAGGAGTGGAGACTGCATCGATGAGCTCCACGGTGAAGTCGGCGGACGGCCCGGGCGGGAAAAACGGCGTACCGTCGCCCAGTACGACGGGCGCCACGTGCAACCGCAGTACGTCGGCCAGACCTTCGGCGAGCACCGCATGGCAGATCTGACCGCCGCCCATCACGACAACGTCCTTGCCCTCAGCAACCTCTAGTGCCTGCCGGACTGCTTCCGCGGGACTGCTGACGAAGTGGAACCGGTCTCCCAGCCGGGTCTTCTCCGGTGGTGTGTGGGTGACGACGAAAACCGGTGGGTTGACCTCGCCGGTCGGCTTCGCGCCGTACCCGACCTCGTCGTCCCAGCCGTGCGGGCCGTCGATGATGTCGAACAGGTTCCGGCCCTGGACGACCGCGCCGGTCGCCGTGAACGTGGCGTCGAGCACGGCGCGGTCCGCGTCGTTGCCCTCGAAGGCCCACAGGTGCAGCGCTTCGCCGCGATCACCCAGCCCGTTGGCCAGGCCAACGTTCGGTCCGGTGACGTAACCGTCGAGCGACACCGAGATGTCCACCACGACCTGGCTCATGACTTCGCCAGCAGTTCCGCGAGACGGTCCATCGAGTCGTTGATGCCGTACTTCATGCCGTGTTCGACGGACTGGTCGCGGGCCTCGACGGACGGGAACACCGACTGCTGGTGCAGCCGGACGCCGTTCTCGGTCGGCTCCAGAGTCATCTTCTCCAGGCAGACCTCGCCCGGCGCGCCCTCCCACTCGAACGTCTGGATGACCAGCTTGTCCTGCTCGACGGTGTGGAAGACACCGCGGAACGCGTACTGACCGGACTTGTCGCTGTGGATGTAGCGGTACTTCCCGCCGGGACGGACGTCGTACTCCTCGATGGTGGCGTCCAGTTCCCGCGGGCCGAGCCACTCCCCGACCAGGTCGCGGTCGGTCATGATCTTGAACAACTGTGCCGGCGTGGCGGCGAACTCCCGGGTGACCTCGACGAACGGGGTCCCGGCCGGGGTGTTGATGACGGTTCCAGTCATGATTCCTGCTCCTCTTTTTCTGGCTTGGGCACCTGCGTGCTGTTCAGCAGCGCTTCCATCCGGCGGAAGCGGCGTTCGGTCTCGAGCCGGTACTCGTCGATCCAGCTCGTCAGCGCTTCGAGGGCGGCCGGCACCAGGTGGCACGGGCGGCGCTGGCCGTCCCGGGTCCGGGTGATCAGCCCGGCGGCCTCGAGCACCTGGATGTGCCGCGACACCGCCTGCTTGGTGATCGGGAACAGCGCTGCCAGTTCGTTCACCGTGGCCGGACCGCGCGACAGGCGCGCGATCATCGCCCGCCGGACCGGATCGGCCAGGCTCGAGAACGCCCGGTCGAGCTGCTCGTCGTCAACCGACATCTTTATCAACCATTCCCTTGATCAACCGATGTGTTGACTATAGGAACGGGCTGCCGCCGCCGTCAAGGGCTGCGCAGGAATCAGATCGTCTCGAAGGCGGCCATCATCGCCATGTCCTCGTGCTCGAGGTTGTGGCAGTGGATCAGGTACTTGCCCTTGTGGTCGGTGAAGTGCACGAGCACCTCGACCACCTCGGCCGGCCGGATGTCCACGGTGTCCTTCCAGCCGTGGTCGAACTCCGCCACCTTGGCCTTCCCGCCCCGGGTGAGGACCTGGAACGGCGCGAGGTGGACATGCACCGGATGATGGACATCGGTCACGAACGTCCAGATCTCGTACTGCCCGAGCTTCACCTGTGCCTGCATCACCTGCGGGTCGAACGCCTTCCCGTTGATCGTCCAGCCCTTGTGCCCGCCGGCGTCACCACGACGGAATCGCCACTCCCGCCGTACGACCCCACTCGGCCGCGGCGTCACCGCGTACGTCGAGAGCGTCTCCGGGACGCGCGTGTCGTCGGCGGCCTTGCGGGCGATCCGGAACCGCATCACGTTGGCGTCGCCGTCGAGCTTGTTGACGACCGTGACCTCGTCGCCCGGCTGGTACTGCGAGAAGTCCACGACCACGTCGAACCGCTCGGCCGGCGCGATCACCACGGTCTCGTGGTCGACCGGCTTGTCGAGCAGTCCGCCGTCGCTGCCGATCTGCACGAACTTCGCGGGGCCCTTGTCGAAGGCGAGCTCGTACCGGCGGGCGTTGCTGGCGTTGAGGATGCGGAAGCGGTACCGGACCGCGTCGACCTCGTGCACCGGCCAGGGCGCTCCGTTGACGAGCGTGACGTCTGCGATCACACCCTCCATGTACTTCTGCTCGACGCCGTGCCCGTCCTTCGCGAGCGGATACAGGAACGAGCCGTCCTCGTCGAAGGCGCGGTCCGCGATCACCAGCGGGATCTCCCGATCGCCCTTCGGCAGCGGGAGTTTGTCCTCTTCGGCGTCGCGGATGATGTACGCGCCGAACAGTCCGCGATATACCTGCGGGGCGGTGTAGTCCATCGTGTGGTCGTGGTACCAGAGGGTCGCGGCGCGTTGCTGGTTCGGATAGGTGTACGTGCGTTTGCCGGTCGTCATGGTGCCGCCGGGCATCATCTCGTGGCCGGCGTGTCCGCCGGTCGCGGGCAGGATCATGTCGAGCGGCCAGCCGTCGCTGGGCGCGGGCGTGTGGCCGCCGTGCAGGTGGACGACGGTCGGTGCGTCGAGGTCGTTGACCTGCTCGACCACGGTGGTGCGTCCGCTGCGTACGTCGAAGGTGGGTCCGGGGAGCAGGCCGTCGTACCCCATGACCTCGGTCTTGAGACCGGGCAGGATCTCCACTCGTGCGCGGCGCTGTACGACCCGGTAGTAGTCGGTCGTAGCGTCCGAGCGGAGCGGCTTCTTCACCGGCGGGATCGGGAGCGGGACCTGGAACGGTGCGGGGAGTTTCGTCTTGCTGCGCAGGAGTTCTCCAGCTTGTGCGGGCTGTGCCTCCTGGCCGCAGCTGGTCAGCGTCAGGGCGGCACCGGTGCCTCCGGCCACGGCCAGGAATCCACGGCGGGACATCTTCATCGTTTCGCCTCCTGGCGACGTCGTTGGACAGCCTCGCGGCGGCTCAGGCGTGCGGTGGGACGGAACGACCAGACCGTCATCCAGATCACGGTGATGACGATGGCCGTACCGAGCGGGATGTGGACCGCGAGGTTCTGCAGGTAGCCGAACGTCAGTTGGACGAACTCCGCGACGACCAGGACCGCGGACAGTACGGTCGGCCAGATGCGGCCGTGGCCGCCGAGCGTGTAGCAGGCTGCGGCAACGGTCTGCAGGAACGCGATCATCCAGACCGTGCTGCCGACGGTCGCGTGGACCTCGTTCATCGCGTCGACGTTGCCGGACAGGAAGTATCCGGCCGCGATCGGCTGGACGATGATCAGGATCGCGTGCAGGACGAGCGTGCCGCGCAGGACCTGCAGGGTGCTGCGCGGGTGCCGTACCTTGACCGCTGGGTCAAGCGTGATCATGCGACCGCCCTCCGGGTGACCCAGAACGCGAAGGCGATCGTGCTCGCCACCAGCGTGATGCCGAGCGGGATGTGGATCGCGAGCTGCCGGCTGTAGCCCACAACGACCTGGAAGACCTCGCCGGTGACGATCAGCAGACTCACGACAGGCGCGACCCAGCGCCCGCCGGTGCGCCACCAGATGATTGCCGCCAGCAACTGCGCGAGGCCCAGGTACACGAGTACGTGCCCGGTCGGCTCGTGCATCCGCAGGCCTTCGGGCGACCCGTTCAGGTAGATCCCCGCGAAGATCGGCTGCAGGCAGATCAGCACCGCGTGCAGGCAGGCCGCCGCCCGGAGTACGTAGATGATCTTCATGTAGACAGACAATAGTAGGCTGCCTACATGTAGATCAATCAGGTATGCCCCGGAGGGTCAGGTGAGGCCTCCCAGGGGTGCCACGGAGATGCCGGCGCGTTCGCAGACCCAGCGCGGGTCGGGGCCGAGCTCCGGCTCGATGCGGAGCTCGTGGTCGTGCAGGTCGTCGCACGCCGTGCAGCGCGGCCAGCGGACACCCGAGTCGACCAGCCGGTCCTGGACGTCCTGCGCGACCAGCCCGGCGATGTGTTCCGCCCCGTCCGGCCACTGGTCCAGCCACCATTGCCGCCCGGCGACGGCGTCCTCCAGCAACGACACCATCACCGCGTCGTCGAAGCCCCGCGCGGCGAGGTCGTGCAACACCATCGCCCGCGCGGTCAGCAACACCCCTGGCTCATTCATCGCCCTTCAGAGTGCCACGCCCCACCGACAAAACAAGGACGGATATCCACTGCCGTTGTGGGTTCTCCGCCGGTGTACGACCGGAGAACCCACAACGCGGACGGATATCCACTCGTGTTGAGCCTGGGTCAGGTTGCGGGGGTGGGGCAGGTGGGGGTGGGGTCGATGCGGTTGGCCAGGCGGGTCTCTTGGGCGGCGGTGGCGCGGAGTGCGGCGGCGATGCGGGCGCGGACGTCGAAGGCGCGGCGCGGTGCGGGCTCGTCGTACGGCTGCTGGGGAGCGTTCGGGAGGGCCGATTGGCTGAGGCTGCGGGCGTTCTCGACCGCGGTGCTGCCGGCGATGTAGTACGTCATGAGGTGCTCCCTCCTGAGAGCGTGATTGATCGCCCCGGGACCCGGACGGGCCCAGGGAAGTGTGTGTGGTTGTCAGTGCCGGGGCGCCGGACCGCTGCTCGAGCGGACGATCAGCTGCGTCGGCATCATCAGTTGGCGCTCGGTTACCGCCGGGTCCAGCAGGATCCGGCCGACCGCGCGTCCCTTGTCCTTGATCGGCTGCCGGACCGTCGTCAGCCCGGCGGCCGCGGCGGCCGGGATGTCGTCGAACCCGGCCAGCGACAGATCGCGACCCGGAGTCAGGCCCCGGACCTTCATTGCCTCCAGCGCACCGAGCGCCTGGACGTCGCTCAGGCCGACGATCGCGGTCGGCCGGTCCTGCGAGTCGAGCACGTACTCCGCGCCGCGCAGCCCGGAGGCGATCGCGTTGTGACCGCCTGAGACGATCCGCAGCCGGGTGTCCGGCATCGCCTTCTGCAGGCCCTGGATCCGCAGCTCGCAGTCGGTGTACCCGACCTCGTCGAGCGTCAGCTCCACCGGCCGGCCGCCGGCTGCTTGCGCGTTGTCGACCAGTACGACGACCTCGCGGTGCCCGAGTCGGGCCAGGTGCTCGCCCAACTGCGCGGCTGCCTCGACCTCGTCGATCGCCACCCAGGACAGGTCCGGGTGGTCGCCCCGGTCGGTCGACACCGCGGGGATCCCGCGGTTGGCGAGGATTTCCAGCGCCGGGTGTCCGCCCGGGACGCAGAAGATCGCTGCCGCGTCGATCGCGGCCTGCTGGACGGCGTTGCTGCCGCCTGCGATGTCGGTGGAACTGAGCGGCATCAGCAGCAGGCTGGTCAAGAACTCCTCGGCGACCTCCGCGAGCCCGGCGAGGAAGCCGACCGCGTACGGGTCCGAGAAGGCGTAGGCCAGCTTGTCGGTGAACAGCACCCCGACCGCGCCGGCCTTCCCGCTCCGCAGTGCGCGGGCGGAGGCGTCCGGACCGGCGTACCCGAGCTCCTGAGCCGCGGCCAGGATTCGCTCACGCAGCGCGCTGGAGAGCTGGTCCGGCTTGTTGTAGGCGTTCGAGACCGTCGACGGAGACACGCCCACGGCCTTCGCCACGGTCTTCAGCGTCACGCCGGCCATCTCGCCACCTCTTCTGGATCGTTCTTCTAAATCGTTCTAGAAAAACGATACAGAAGCCTTCCGGAGAGCGCAACAGCATTTGTCGCGTACCGAAGAACGGGTAGTGGTGGACCGCCGGCGCCAGGTCCCCGCGGAGAGCGGCCGGCGCGGCCGCCGGATCCGCTACCACTACCCGTCCTTCGGTACGCCATCGGCGCGGGCGGGCGGTTCGGGCAGTGGGTGCGAGAGAATGTGCTGCATGGGTTCGTTGCTGGAGATCATCGCTCTGCATCCGGCGGATGCGGAGGCGGCTCAGGAGGGTGGGGCGGACCGGCTGGAGCTGTGCGCCTCGATGGAGGCCGACGGACTGTGCCCGTCGGTGTCTACGGTCAGCGCGATCCGCCGCGTCACCGACCTGCCGTTGCGAGTGATGCTCCGCCTGGAGAACTCGTTCACCGCCAACGGCGCCGACCTGAACCGGCTGACCGCGATGGCACAGTCCTTCCTGTCCGCCGGTGCGGACGGGTTCGTGCTCGGGTTCCTGACCCCCGACAACCAGGTGGATGTCGAGTCGGTCGGCCAGCTGGTCAGCACCTTCGCGGGTACACCGTGGACGTTCCACCGCGCCATCGACGCCGTGCTCGAACAGCAGCCAGCCTGGCGTGCACTGCGTACGCTGCCCGGTCTGGATTGCGTACTGACAGCAGGCTCGTCCATCGGAGTCAGCCACGGCCTGGACGACCTGTGCAAGCTCGCGAAACAGGATGCGTCCGTCGCGGGCGTGATGATGGCCGGCGGTGGACTGCAGCCGGAGCACGTGCCGTGGCTGTACCAGAGCGGCGTCCGCCGGTTTCACGTCGGTACGTCGGTACGCCAGGACGGGTCGTGGACGAAGGCGTACGTGAACTCGCGCTTCGTCCGCTCGTGGCGCAACCTGCTGGACGCACAGGACGCGCGCGGATGATCCTCATCGACCCACCGGCCTGGCCGGCCTGGAACCGGATCTGGTCGCACCTGGTCAGCGACGAGTCCTACGAGGAGCTGCACGCGTTCGCAAAGGCAGCCGGCATCCCTGCCCGCGGTTTCGACCGCGACCACTACGACGTACCCAGCGACCGCTACGACGACCTGGTCGCCGCCGGGGCACTGCCCGTCTCCAGCCGCGAGCTGGTGGAGCGGCTGATCGCGGCCGGTCTCAGACACCGGAAACGGCCCTCAACCGAGACTGGCTGAGGGCCGTTCCGTTCTAGTCGAGCAGCTCGGTCACTGTGCCGGCGGCGACGGTGTGCCCGCCCTCGCGGACGGCGAAGCCGAGGCCGACGTCCATCGCGACCGGCTTGGTCAGCTCCACTCCGAGCTCGATCGTGTCGCCGGGCATCACCAGGGCGATCTCACCCAGGTCGATCCCGCCGGACACGTCCGTGGTCCGGAAGTAGAACTGCGGCCGGTAGTCCGCGGCGAACGGCGTGTGCCGGCCACCCTCGGCGGTGGACAGCGCGTGCAGGTTCGCCCGGAACTTCCGGTGCGGCCGCACACTGCCCGGCAACGCCACCACCTGGCCGCGACGGACCTCGTCGCGCTTCACGCCACGCAGCAGTACCGCCGCGTTGTCGCCCGCGTCCGCGGACTCCAGCGCCTTGCCGAACGTCTCCAGACCGATCGCCGTACTGACCACCGTCGGGCCGAGGCCGACCACCTCGACCTGGTCGCCGAGCTTCAGCGAACCGCGCTCGACGGCACCCGTGACCACCGTTCCGCGGCCGCTGATGGTGAGAACACCCTCGATCGGCATCAGGAACGGCTCGCCGAGCTCACGGTCCGGCACCGGCACGTAGTCGTCGACCGCGTCCAGCAGCTCGCCGATCGAGGCGGTCCACTGCGGGTCGCCTTCCAGCGCCTTCAGTCCGGACACGCGAACGAC
>DASSDE010000791.1:0-6528 GCA_035697365.1 Kribbella sp.
TGTCCGAGCGAGGTGAGCGCTGCGGTGGCTGAGCCGCCGAGGAGCGTCCAAGCCTGACGCCAGCGTGTTGTGGGGCGGTAGCCGTGCACGACGCCCGGGAAGAGTGTCAGGAGTACGGGCGCGCGTACTTCGTGCAGCTGGCGATCAGGTCCGTGGAGCAGGTGTCCGCGGCCTTCCTTGAGCCAGACGAGCGCATGGCAGCCGAGCGCCCGCTCCGGCGCGGCCGCCCTACCGTGCGTCTGCTCGCCGGCGCCCAGACAGAAGAGTCCAAGCTGGCGTTCGACAACACCTGGTGTCAGGTAGATCGACCAATCGGGCACGTGACAAGAGTCCAAGAAGCTGCTGCCTGGTGTCCATTCCGCTGGACGTACGGCGGCGCTGCAATGGACAGGTGCTGACGTCTAACGGATACGTACTGGATGCGGAGCGGCTGGGGGAGCTGGTCCCGGTACCTGAGCGGGAGCGTGGACAACGCGCGACGCTGCGGACGAGGCTGCAGCGGGACGGGTACCTGTACCTGACCGGGTTGCTGGATCCACAGGTGGTGTGGGCGTTTCGGGAGTACTACTTCGGGCTGACGCGTGCTGTTGTGGACAAGGCGTCGTACCGGAAGGTGCTGTTCGGAGACATCGTCCCTGGAGCGGAGTACGCGGCGTTCTGTGCGCAGCCGGCGCTGAAGGGGTGGTTCGAGTGGTTTCTCGACGGGGAGCCGTTCCTGCACCGCAGGAAGATCATTCGGCAGACGGCGCCGGGTGAGAACGGCATCGGTACGGCAACGCAGGCGCACTACGACCTGGTGTACCTGCGGGACGGTACGGATCAGGTGCTGTCCGCGTGGATCCCGCTGGGCGACTGCCCGGTCAACCGCGGCGGGCTGACGTACCTGGAAGGCAGCCATCACAGGGTGCTCGCTGAAGAGGCTGCTGGACGGCTGAAGCGACCCGCGGCCTCCATCACTGCGGACCTGCCCGCACTGGCCACCGAGTACGACGCCAACTGGCTGGTGGCGAACTACCGGGCCGGAGACGTTGTCGTACACACCGCGCACACAGTCCATGCGGCGCTCGACAACGTCTCCACCGAGCCGCGGCTGTCGACCGACATTCGCTACCAGCGCGCGGACGACGCCGTCGACGCCCGCTGGCAGAACCACTGGCACGACCGCGACGGCCTCTGAGTGGACCGCTTCTCGCTAACGACAATCATTTCGGTTAAGGTACGGCTGGGAAGTGTGAACCGAGCTGAGGAGAGCTGTGAACCGGAACGAACTGATCGCCGGCGTCGCCCACAAGGCGGGCATCGGGCAGAACCAGGCCGAGAAGGTGATCGACGCGCTCGGCGACGTCGTCACCGAGGCCGTGCAGCGCGGCGAGAAGGTGTCACTGACCGGCCTGCTCAGCATCGAGCGGGTGCTGCGCGCGCCGCGGACCGGCCGCAACCCGCAGACCGGCGAGCCGCTCGCGATCCCCGCCGGGTACTCCGTGCGCCTGTCGTGCGGAAGCCGCCTCAAGGCTGCGGCCCGAGGCGACCTCCGCACTGCCCGCTGAGCTATTTCAGGCTGAGCTACTTCAAGAAGCGGATCGGGTCGCACTCGCCGTCGTCCATCGAGCGCTTCACCGGCTTGGTGGAGACCGCAGTGACCCAGTAGGCGGTGTCCGGGGTCGGTGGGGTGCTGAAACGGGCGTTCGGCAGGTACAGGTGGCTCCCGAACGCAGCCATCGTCGTCGGTACGTCGAAGTCCGGGCTGGTGATCTCGCGGATCACCTGGCCCTTCGTGCCGGCCCGGTCCAGGCTGACGACTGCGATCTTGTTCAGTTGGTTCTGCACGACGTACAGCGTGCGACCCGACAGCAGCAGGCCGTCACCGTTCGTCATCAGTGCGCCGCCGAGATCGATCCGCCGGGCGGCACCGGTGTTCGGGTCGACGCGGAGCAGGAAGCCGGTGGACGACTGCACCATGATCAGGGCGCGGCCGTCCGGGGTGAGCGAGATGCCGTTGGCGTTGTTGCCGGGCAGGTGCTGGTAGTCGCCGGTCAGCGCGATGGTCTGGGGCTTCGCGTTCGTCCGACCGAGCGGGACCTTGTAGAAGACGGGCTGCTGGGAGTCGGTGAAGTACGCAGCGTCCCTGCCGAGGATGACGTCGTTCACGAACGTCGGGGTCTTCGTGGTGAACGTGTAGCTCGCCAGGACCTTGCCGGTGCGGGTGTCGATCACCCGGCCGTTGCCCCCGGCGGCTCCGGCGACGTACAGACGGCCCTTGGAGTCCACCTTCATTCCGAGCGAGCCGGTGCCCGGGCCCTGGCTGATCACCTTGCCGCGCCCGGTGCGCAGGTCGGCGGCGTAGATGTCGCCGTCGGCGCGGGAGCCGAAGTACGCCGTTCCGCGGTCGATCGCGATGCCCTCCGGCTGGAATCCGTCGGGAAGTTCGATCCGGTCGGGGAACGCGACCGATGATCCGGTGCTCGTTGCGGTGCTCGTCGTGGCGGTGGTCGTGGTTGGGGCGGCGGTTGCAGCCGACGCGCTCACCAGGCCCAGCAGTAGGACGGGAACACTGGCCAGTGTGGTGAGCCGACGGACGAGATGTGACATGGGTGGGCCCTCCCTGATCCGTGGTCTTTACCGGAAGAACGTGCGGATCCTGTGGATAGTTCAGAACGGCCTGATCCCGGACCGGGTATGTTCGCTGGCAGCAACTCGACATGGGACAAGGGGTCAGGGATGACAGCAGGAATCGACGGGTCGCCCGCGGTGCGACCGCAGGACGATCTGTACCGGTTCGTGAACGGTGCGTGGCTCGCGGAGCACGAGATCCCCGCGGACAAGGCGATCCACGGCGCGTTCCACGCACTCTGGGACACCGCCGAGCAGGACGTCCGCGCGATCGTCGAGAAGACCGCCGCCGCCGGGCATGCCGAGGGCAGCGAGCCGCGGAAGATCGCCGACCTCTACAGCAGCTTCATGGACACCGAGACGATCGAGCGCCTCGGCGCCGGGCCGATCGCCGGCCAGCTGGAGCTGGTGCAGCGCGTGACCGACGTCGCCGGGCTGGTCTCGGTGCTCGGGCAGCTCGAGCTGCAGGGCGTGCCGGGCGTCTTCCACTACTGGGTCGACGCCGACGCGAAGCAGTCCGACCAGAACATCGTGCACCTGACCCAGGGCGGTCTCAGCCTGCCCGACGAGTCGTACTACCGCGAGGACAGCTTCGCCGAGATCCGTACGGCGTACGTGGCGCACGTGGCGAAGCTGCTCGACCTGGCCGGCCTGCCGGACTCCGCCGGTGCCGCGGAGCGGATCCTCGAGCTGGAGACCCGGATCGCCGGCGCGCACTGGGACCGCGTGAAGGAGCGGGACGTCCAGCTGACCTACAACAAGCTCGACCGGGCCGGGCTGGAGGCGCTGACGCCTGGCTTCGACTGGGCGACCTGGCTGACCGGTGCCGGCGTACCGGAGAGTGCGTTCGCGGAGGTCGTGGTCCGCGAGCCGGACTTCCTGACCGCCGCGGCGGCGGCGCTGCAGGAGGTCGACGTCGACCGCTGGAAGGAGTGGCTGAGCTGGCGGATCGTGCACAGCGCCGCGCCGCTGCTGAGCCAGGTCTTCGTCGACGAGAACTTCGCCTTCTACGGCAAGACGCTGACCGGCGCGCCTGAGCTGCGCGAACGCTGGAAGCGGGGCGTCGGTGCGGTTGAGTCCGCGCTCGGTGAGGCGCTCGGGAAGCTGTACGTCGCGGAGCACTTCCCGCCGGACGCCAAGGCTCGCATGGTCGAGCTCGTGCAGAACCTGGTCGCCGCCTACCGGCAGCGGATCGAGGCGCTGGACTGGATGGGTCCGGACACCCGGCAGCGCGCGCTGGACAAGCTCGGCACCTTCGTACCGAAGATCGGGTATCCGGACGAGTGGAAGGACTACTCGGCGCTCGAGATCGACCCGACCGACCTGTTCGGCAACGTCCGCCGCTCGGTCGCGGTGGAGACCGCGCGGGACCTCGACAAGCTCGGCAAGCCGGTCGACCGCAACGAGTGGCGGATGACCCCGCAGACCGTGAACGCGTACTACAACCCCCGGATGAACGAGATCGTCTTCCCGGCCGGCATCCTGCAGCCGCCGTTCTTCGGGCTGGACGCCGACGACGCCACCAACTACGGCGCGATCGGCGCGGTGATCGGCCACGAGATCGGCCACGGGTTCGACGACCAGGGTTCGCGTTACGACGCCGACGGCAACCTGAACGACTGGTGGACCGACGCGGACCGCAAGGCGTTCGAGCAGCGCACCGACAAGCTCGTCGCGCAGTACGACGCCCTCGAGCCGGCCGAGACCCCCGGCCAGAAGGTGAACGGCAAGCTCACCCTCGGCGAGAACATCGGCGACCTCGGCGGCCTCTCGATCGCGTACGTCGCCTACCAGCTGTCCCTGGACGGCACCGAGTCCGACGACGACCGACAGGCCGGCGCCGAACGCTTCTTCGCCGCCTGGGCGCACGCCTGGGCCACCAAGACCCGCCCCGAAGAAGCTGCCCGCCGCCTCACCATCGACCCCCACTCCCCACCCGAGTTCCGCTGCAACGCAGTGGTCAAGAACATCGACGCCTTCCACACCACCTACAAAACAACCCCCACCGACACCATGTGGCTGGCCCCGGACAGCCGAGTCCGCATCTGGTAACTGCCGCCCGCGCCGTCTGCCCACCCACCAGGGCAGACGGCGCAACCTGCCGCCGTACCAACCTTCGCCCTCTTGCTGTCACCCCGTTCGAATGATCGTCGGGCTTGCAGGTGAGCAGGACGGCGCCGGCTTTCCCGACCTGACACCGCAGGTGAAGATCAGGCGCGTAGGGCGGCGACGCTTCCGAGCAGACCGACGTGCTCGAGGGACGTGAGAACGTCGTCGACACTGGCTGGAGGGTTCTGCCAGGCGTCGGCCATCCGCTGCACCTGGGCGTACACGGACTGCTGGTTGAGGTCGATGAGATCAAGCACGAAGTCGTCAGCGCTACGAGCTTCGATGTTCCACGGCACGAGTCTCGCCCGGGGAAAGTCCTTCAGATTGTCGGTCACGATCACTTGCGCACGGGCCTTGATAGCCGCAGCGAGGACGTGCCGGTCGTCGGGATCAGGTAGGTCCAGAACCTCGACGAGCGGCTCGTAACCAGTGACCAGGACGTCCCGGATCGCTCGGTTCATCAACTTTGGAAGGTCTCGTCGAGGATCTTCTCGGTCCACTTCGCCTCGACGAGACCGGCCTGGGCGACCCGGATCAAGAGATCGCGCAGGCTGTTGGGGTAGAGGACGTTGGCGTCGTAGATGACGATGAACGACACGTCAGTACAGGCCCATGTCCCGGTTGAGCTCGGTCAGCTCGTCGGCGACCTCGCGACGGTCCTGATCGTCCTTGCGCTTGTAGTCCATCAAGGAATCGGCTCGGACCCGACGGTGGGTTCCGACCTTCCGATACTCGATCGCTCCGGCGTCCAAGAGCCCAATGAGGTAAGGGCGAGAGACGTTCAAGATGGATGCCGCCTGCTGGGTTGTCAGCTCGGCGTGTGCTGGGACAACCGAGACGGCTTGGCCGGCGGCCATGTGCGCGAGAACCTTTGCCAGGAGCTCCATGGCGCTCCGCGGAACAGTCAAGGCGTCGTCAGGGTCGCCGCCGACCAGCACGCGAATATCACTCTCTTCGGCATGGTTCACCAAGTAGCGCTTCACTCTCCGCATGGCGATCTCTGCGGAGTGAACCTGAGTGGCGTCCGGTAGCGGGCCCGCGGGTTCTGCGGTGCTCATAGCTGACTCCTTCCCTGACATCTGAAGTATCCGCAATAAACGCAGCCAACGCAACTGGCTGGAGTCGGTTTAGGTGTGCAGTGGGGTGTGGGTGAAGGTGTTGGTGGGGTCGTGGGTTTGTTTTAGGTGGTGGAGGCGGGTGAGTTTGGTGGGGGAGTAGGCGCGGTGGACGGCGGTGGGGTCGTTGTCGGCGATGGTGTTGACGTAGCTGCCGCTCGTGTAGGGCTCGAGGGCGGCGGCGTAGGTGCGGGCTGCGGTGATCCGGGCGGCGTCCTCGGCGGGGTCCGTCCAGTCGTCGCCGGTGGTGAACTCGACCAGTGCGTCGCGATGGCTGTACGCCGTCTCGTCGTCCGGTACGTCGCCGATCGTGCCCCCGTTGAGCGTCAGCCGTGCTCCCGGATTGTTGTCCCAGGCAAGGAACGCGTCGATCGCGGCGTCCGGCAGCGAGCGCAGGTAATGGCCCTTGCAGTAACGGCGTAGTGCGTGCCGTTCCTGGTCGTCCGACTGGGTCTGCAGGTCCAGGTAGCTGAGATCCCGGATCCGCTGCGCCACTGGTTTGCCGATTCCTCGGTACGAGGGCAGCAGCCGACGCCCCTCCTCCCCATCCCCGACCCACACGTACCCGATGCTCGCCATCGGCCGCCCGCCGTACTCGTCCCAGCGGCCGACCCGCGCCACCGCGGTCGCCTGCCGTGGCGTGTCCGCGAACAAGTCCCGCCAGCCGCGCAACGCCGTACCGGCATCGTCCAGG
>DASSDE010000792.1:0-3932 GCA_035697365.1 Kribbella sp.
CTCGTAGAACGAGTTCAGGTAGGTGCCGGGGATCGCGTACGGCTCGCCCTCGTCGAGGTTGCCGCGCAGCCCGATGTGCCCGTTGGAGAGCGCGAACAGCGACTCCGACTGGGCCAGCTTGTCGAACGCGAGCCGGGTCTCCCGCAGCCGCCAGGGCTCAACCGGGTGGTGGCCTCTGTCGATCACTTCGCCTCCCCGTCCGCAAGCAGTTCGGCCAGGTCGCGCACCACGACGTCGGCGCCGTGCGACAACAGGTCGTCGGCCTGGCCGACGCGGTCCACGCCGACGACGTGGCCGAAGTGGCCCGACCGGCCGGCCGCGACACCGGCCAGCGCGTCCTCGAACACCACCGCCTGGGACGGTTCGACGCCGAACCGCTCGGCCGCGGCGAGGAACGTGTCCGGGGCCGGCTTGCCCTTCAGTCCCTCGGTGCGGATCGTGATGCCGTCGACGATCTCCTCGACGTACTGCGCGAGGCCGGTGACGTCGAGGACCTCACGGGTGTTCGCGCTCGACGACACCACCGCGCGGCGCAGCCCGGCCTCGACGGCGGCCTGCAGGTACCGCCGGGAACCCTCGAAGACGTGCACGCCCTCGGTCCGGATCCGCCGCTGGACGGCCTCGTTCTTCCGGTTGCCGAGGCCGTTCACGGTCATCGCCGCGGGCGGGTCGTCCGGGGTGCCGTCGGGCAGCGTGATGCCGCGCGCGGTCAGGAAGTCCCGGACGCCGCTGGCCCGCGGCTTGCCGTCGACGTACGCGTCGTACTCCGCGCGCGCGTCGAACGGCACGAACGCGATGCCGTGCTGTCCGGCGTAGTCCCGCAGGAACTCGTCGAACATCTCTTTCCACGCCGCAGCGTGGACGGCAGCGGTATCGGTGAGGACGCCGTCCAGGTCGAACAAACAGGCCTGGATCCCCGTGGGTAGTCCGAGCATGCGGACCACCCTAGGGGGTCGACAGGTGCTGCGGGCCAACGGCCCGCTAACGGCTGGATTTCATCCGAGGATTTCGGCGAACCAGTCGAGCTGGGCGAGCTGCTGGTACGTCTGGCCGCCCTCGTGCTCGTTGTACTGGTAGACCTCGATCTGCTTGTTCTCGTTCGCGTAGTGGTTGAACGCGGCAAACACCGTCGACGGCGGGCAGGTGGCGTCCATCAGCGCGACCGAGAACAGCGCGGGCGCGGTGGCGAGGCGGCCGAGGTTGACGCCGTCGAAGTAGCTCAGCGTGTTGAGCACGGTGTCGACGTTCTGCCGGAAGCCCTTCAGATAACGGGTGATTTCGGCGTACGGGTCCTTGTCGGTGATCCGCAGTGCGCGTTCGAAGTGGCACAGGAACGGTACGTCCGGTGCGCAGCCGACCAGGTCGATCCCGGCGAGCGGTGCGAGGCCGGCCGCGGCGATCGAGATGCCGCCGCCCTGGCTGCCGCCACTGACGATGATCTTGTCCGGGTCCACGAACGGGGAGGTACGTGCGGCGTCGAGTGCCCGGACCGCGTCGATGTACACGCGGTGGTAGTAGTACGTCTCCGGGTCGGTGATGCCGGCGGTCATGAAGCCCGGGGTGTGGTTGATGCCGGCGTACGGCGTGTCGTCCGGAGTGTTCTCGAAGCCGCCCGCGCTGTAGCCCTGCCCACGGGTGTCCATCACGAAGTGCGCGTACCCGGCCTGCGCCCACAGGTTTGTCGAGTGCGGGAGGCCGCGGCCGCCGCTGTACCCGTGGTACTGCACGACGGTCGGCAGCGGGCCCTCGGTGCCGGCCGGGACGTGCAGCCAGCCCTTCACCGGGGAGCCGCCGAAGCCGGCGTAGGTGACGTCGTAAGTGTCGATCACCGTGAGCTTGTTGTCGATCGCGGTGAACGTGGCGGACAGGTCGTCGGTGCGCGCCTTCTCGATCGAGCGGCGCCAGAAGTCGACCAGGTCGGCGGGAGCGGCCACATCGGGCCGGTACTCGCGGAGCTTGTCGAGGGAAAGGTCGAACATGGCCATGACCGCTTAACCTACGCCCACCGGGCAGCACCAGGAAAGCGGTGTCCAGATCCGGCCGGTGCTGCATCCACACTGTCACGGCGCTGCATTACGGTGGACCGATGCCGACTCCGAACATCGTCTTCGTGATGTCCGACGACCACGCTGCGCACGCAATCTCGGCGTACGGGAGCAGGGTCAACAGCACGCCGCATCTGGACCGGCTGGCCACCGACGGCGTCCGGATGGACGCGACCTACTGCACGAACTCGATCTGCTCGCCCTCGCGGGCCTCGATCCTGACCGGCACCTACAGCCACGTGAACGGCGTTGCGTCGATCTACACCGACATCGACTACCGGGTGCCGACGATCGCCGAGGTGCTGCAGGGCGCCGGCTACCAGACCGCCCTGTTCGCCAAGTGGCACCTCGGCGAGCGGCCGGAGTCGGCGCCGCGGCACTTCGACGACTGGCGCGTCTTCCCCGGTCAGGGCGAGTACGTCGATCCGCTGATGATCGGCCCGGACGGCGCCGCGACCGTGCCCGGCTATGCGACCGATATCGTCACGGACCAGAGCATCGACTGGCTCCGGCAGCGGGACCCGGAGCGGCCGTTCCTGCTGCTCGTCCATCACAAGGCGCCGCACCGGCCATGGGTTCCGGACGAGAAGCACAAGCACCTCTACCCGGTCGGGTCCATCCCGGAGCCCAGCACGCTGCTGGACGACTACTCGACGCGGAGCAAGGCGGTCCGCGCCGTGACGATGTCCGTGGCCGACGACCTGGACGAGGCGGAGCTCGGCGAGCAGACGCCGCCGGAGCTCGAGGGACCGGAGAACCGGGACGCGCGGATCCGCTGGAAGTACCAGCGCTACCTGCGCGACTACCTGCAGTGCGTGCAGTCGATCGACGACAACGTCGGCCGGCTGCTCGACTACCTCGACGAGGAGGGCCTCGCGGAGAACACGATCGTGGTCTACACCTCGGACCAGGGTTTCTTCCTCGGCGACCACGGCTGGTACGACAAGCGGCTGATGTTCGACCAGTCGCTGCAGATGCCGATGCTGATCCGCTGGCCGTCGGTCATCCCCGCGGGCAGCACCTGCGACGACATGGTGACCAACGTGGACTTCGCGGCGACGTTCCTGGACATGGTGGGGCTCGACGCGCAGACAGTGCTGCCCACGTCCCAGGGCCGGAGCTTCCTGCCGTTGCTGCGCGGTGAGCAGGTCCCGGACTGGCCGGACGCCGTTTACTACCGGTACTGGGAGCACGACGACCCGAACCACCACGCTCCGGCGCACTACGGCGTACGGACAAAGGAGTACAAGCTCATCCACTACTACGGCGCCGGCCTCGGCGTTCCGGGGTCGTCGGACCGGGTGTTCGACTCCGAGTGGGAGCTGTACGACCTGCGCAAGGATCCCGAGGAGCTCGTGAACGTGGCGGACGACCCGTGGTACGCCCAGACGCGTGCGGCGCTCACCACGCGATTGGCTGAGCTCCAGGCGCACTACGCGGACCTGCCGTACGAGGGCCCGTCGACACCGGCACCGAGCTGGCCGTGGACATGACGTTCCAGGCAGAGGCGGTGGCTGCCGCCTTGGGTACGCCAGTGCGTGGGGTGGACGTGGTCGACATGTTCGCGGCCTCGGCGGCGGACGTGGCCCGGTTGGCAGTACGCCGTGCTACGGGGCCCGACCTCACCGTCATCGCCAAGCTGGCGCGTGGTGACGGACTGGCTGCCGCACGGCGTGAGGTGCTCTTCTTCGAGCAGCTCGCACCACGGTGGCAGCACCCGGCCCCGCAGTACCTCGGTGCACATGACACCGGTGACGCCGTGCTGCTGCTGACCGAGGACCTCGGCACGAGCGGCTACCGCGTCGTCGGAACCGAGGTGTCGGACGAGCAGCTCTACGGGGCCACCGAGGTCATCGCCGGCGTCCATGCACATTTCTGGAACGACAC
>DASSDE010000793.1:0-2439 GCA_035697365.1 Kribbella sp.
CGGCTTCACCGGCGTGAAGTCCTTCCGGTACGCCGGCCACCAGACCACCGAGGGCCGCGGCTACACGTGGAACAAGATCTCCGACGTGGACCTGAAGGTCGGCAGGGACACCCGCCTGTCGTACAAGATCTTCCCCGAGCACGTCGAGGGTGATCTCAGCTATCCGAGCACGTACGCCGCCGTGGACCTGGCGTTCGACGACGGGACGTACCTGAGCGACTTGAAGGCGATGGACCACCACGGCTTCGAGCTGAGCCCGCGCGGCCAGGGCGACTCCAAGGCGCTGTACACGAACCAGTGGAACAACGTCGAGGCCGACCTCGGGAAGGTTGCCGCCGGCAAGACCATCAAGCGGATCCTGGTCGGCTACGACAAGCCCGCCGGACCGGCCGAGTTCCGCGGCTGGCTCGACGACATCCGGATCGCCGCCGCGATCAACCCGGACCGCGCCGCGCAGAAGACCGCGGCCAAACACCCGTCGGACCTGGCGCTCACCACTCGCGGGACGAACGCGACCGGCGGTTTCTCGCGGGGTAACAACTTCCCGGCGACCGCCGTACCGCACGGCTTCAACTTCTGGACGCCGGTGACGAACGCCGGCTCGACGTCCTGGCTGTACGACTATGCCAAGGGCAACAACGAGGCCAACCGGCCGACGATGCAGGCGTTGTCGATCAGCCACGAGCCCAGCCCGTGGATGGGTGACCGGCAGACCTTCCAGGTGATGCCGTCGACCGCCGACACCCCGACCGCGGACCGCAAGGCGCGGGCCTGGTCGTTCAGCCACGACAACGAGACCGCCCGTCCGTACTACTACGGCGTCACGTTCGACAACGGCAACGCGGCCGAGATCGCGCCGACCGACCACGCCGCGATGCTGCGGTTCAGCTTCCCGGCCGGCAAGGCGTCGCTGATCTTCGACAACGTGAACACCAGCGGCGGCCTGACGCTCGATCCCGAGACCGGCGTGGTGACCGGGTTCAGCGACATCAAGAGCGGCCTGTCCACCGGCGCCGGCCGGCTGTTCGTGTACGGCGTGGTGGACCAGAAGGTGGTTGCCTCCGGCAAGCTGTCCGACGGCGGCGGCGCCGGGGTCGGCGGCTACTTCTCGTTCGGCGCCAAGACCACGCAGGTCCAGCTGCGGATCGCCACCTCGCTGATCGGCACCGCGCAGGCGAAGAAGAACCTCGAGCTCGAGCTGCCGGCCGGATCGAAGTTCGCCCACGTCAAGGACGACGCACAGGCCTTGTGGGACAAGAAGCTGAGCACGATCGAGGTCGAGGGCGCCACGGCGGACCAGCTGACCAGCCTGTACTCGAATCTCTACCGCCTGTTCCTCTACCCGAACAACGGTTCCGAGAACACCGGCACCGCGTCGAAGCCGGTGATCACGTACGCGTCGCCGACCTCGCCCAAGGTTGGCACCGACACGCCGACCACGACCGGTTCGAAGATCGTGGGCGGTCAGACGTACGTCAACAACGGCTTCTGGGACACGTACCGGACGGTGTGGCCGGCGTACTCGCTGTTCTCCCAGGACGACGCCGCCGCGCTCGTCAACGGATTCGTCCAGCAGTACAAGGACGGTGGCTGGATCTCGCGCTGGTCCTCCCCCGGCTACGCGAACCTGATGGTCGGTACGTCGTCCGACGTGGCCTTCGCGGACGCGTACCTCAAGGGCATCAAGGGGATCGACGTCCAGGCGATGTACGACGCCGCGGTGAAGAACGCGTCTGTCGTACCACCGTCGGCGAACGTCGGGCGCAAGGGCATGGACCTGTCCACGTTCAACGGCTACACGGCCAACACCACCGGTGAGGGCTTCAGTTGGTCGATGGACGGCTACATCAACGACTTCGGCATCGCGAACCTGTCGAAGGCGCTGTACGACAAGGCGAAGAAGAACGACCCGCGCAAGCAGGAGTACCTGGACAACTACAAGTACTTCCTGAACCGCGCCCGCAACTACGTGACGCTGTTCGACCCGGCGGTCGGGTTCTTCCAGGGCAAGGATCCGAGCGGCGTCTGGGGCAACTCGACCAGTACGTTCGACCCGCAGGACTGGGGCCACGACTACACCGAGACGAACGCGTGGAACATGGCGTTCTCGACGCCGCAGGACGGGGCCGGACTGGCCGCGATCTACGGCGGTCGGGACGGGCTGGCGAAGAAGCTCGACGAGTTCTTCAGCACCCCCGAGGACGCGCTGCACACCGGTGGGTACGGCGGCACGATCCACGAGATGCTCGAGGCCCGCGACGTCCGGATGGGTCAGTACGGGCACAGCAACCAGCCGTCACACCACATCACCTACATGTACGACGTGGCGGGGCAGCCGTGGAAGACCCAGGAGAAGGTCCGCGAGGTGCTGTCCCGGTTGTACACGGGCTCCGAGATCGGCCAGGGATACCCGGGTGACGAGGACAACGGCGAGATGTC
>DASSDE010000794.1:0-2909 GCA_035697365.1 Kribbella sp.
GAGCTCGCTGCGGCTGGAGAGCTACCTGTTCACGAAGCAGGCGTTCGAGTCCGCGCGGGACCACCTGAACCCGGGCGGCGCGTTCGCGATGTACAACTACTACCGCGAGACCTGGCTGATCGACCGGCTGGCGTCGACGGCGCAGGAGGCTTTCGGGCACAAGCCGTGCGTGGACAAGGTCGGAGACGGCCTGCAGCAGGCGGTCGTCACGGTCGGCCTCACGGAGCAGGACCAGAACTGCGCGGCCGAGTGGGCCGGCGCGAGCAAGACCACGCCGCCGCCCGCGACCGACAACCGCCCGTTCCTGTACCTGTTCACCGACCGGATCCCGTCGCTGTACCTGGTCACGCTCGGGCTGATCCTGGTCGCCGGCCTGGTCGGCGTGGGCATCGCCGGCGGCGGCTCGTCGTACCGACGGATGCGTCCGTACGCGGACCTGTTCCTGCTCGGCGCCGGTTTCATGCTGCTGGAGACCAAGAGCATCACCGGGTTCGCGTTGCTGTTCGGTACGACCTGGGTGGTCAACGCGATCGTGTTCGCCGGCGTGCTGGTGGCGGTGCTGGCCGCGGTCGAAGTGACCAGACGGTTCAAGACACCACCGATCAAGGTGATGTTCGCGGTGCTGTTCGGCGGGCTCGCGCTGTCCTGGATCTTCCCGGACAGCTGGCTGCTCGGGATGCCGGTCGGGTTGCGGGCGGTCGTTGCCGTCCTGATCGCGTTCCTGCCGATCTTCGCGGCGAACGTGATCTTCGCGAAACGGTTCACCGACACCGAGGACGGTACGGCCTCGTTCGGCGCCAACCTGCTCGGCGCGATGCTCGGCGGCTGCCTGGAGTACGCCGCGCTGATCATCGGCTACCACGGCCTGTTGATCATCGCTGCGCTCCTGTACGTCGGGGCGTTCATCCTCACGCCCAAGCTCAGAGCTGCCACCAAATGAGTGACCTGACCGAGTACTACCGCGAGCGGGCCGAGGAGTACGACGCGGTCTACGACAAGCCGGAACGGCAGGAGGACCTGGCGCGCCTGCGGTCCCTCCTGCCGCCGCTGGTCGAGGGACGCACGGTCCTGGAAGTTGCCGCAGGCACCGGTTACTGGACGACGGCGCTTGCGACCACTGCGGAGTCGGTGGTGGCGACGGACTTCAACGAGGAGCCGTTGGCCGTGGCGCGGACGCGGTCGTACAGGGCCGACGTACGGTTCCGGACTGCGGATGCGTACGACCTCGGGGCGGTCGAGGGCCGGTTCGACGCGATCTTCGCCGGGTTCTTCTGGTCGCACGTGCCGCGGACCGACGTCCGCCGGTTCGTCCAGGGGCTGCGTGACCGGGTCGAGCCGGGCGGGCTGGTGATCTTTGCGGACAACCGGTACGTGGAGGGCAGCAACCATCCGATCACGCGGACCAGTGCGCACGGCGACACGTACCAGACGCGGCAACTGTCGGACGGACGGACGTTCGAGGTGCTGAAGAACTTCCCCACCCGGGAGCAGTTCACCGCCGACGTCGCGCCGGGTGCCGTCGAGTGGACCGACCTGACGTACTTCTGGCTGGCAACCGTCTCCTGATTTGGTACGGGTTCGGCCCGTTCTGTGGGTCCTGGCGGTCGCCGGGTGGCAGGATCTGGGACATGACGTGGCTCGTGACTGGTGGTGCTGGGTACATCGGAGCGCATGTGGTGCGGGCGTTCCGCAACGACGGGATCGACGTGGTCGTGATCGACGACCTGTCGAGCGGGAAGGCCGAGTTCGTCCCGGACGGCGTGCCGTTCGTACGGGCGAACCTGCTGGACGGCGCGGCGGTGCGCTCGGCGCTCGACGGGGTCGACGGGGTGATGCATCTGGCCGGGTTCAAGTACGCCGGGGTGTCGGTGGAGCGGCCGCTGCACACGTACACCCAGAACGTGACCGCGATGGTGTCGCTGCTCGAGGCGATGGCGGAGCAGTCGGTGCGGAACATCGTGTTCTCGTCGAGTGCCGGCGTGTACGGGACGCCTCGCGACGAGGTCGTCACGGAGGACACGGCGCCGGACCCACAGTCGCCGTACGGAGAGTCGAAGCTGATCGGTGAGTGGCTGCTGCGCGACCAGGCGGCCGCGTCCGACCTCAACCACACCTCCCTGCGGTACTTCAACGTCGTGGGCTCGGGCGACTCGACCGTGTACGACGCCAGCCCGTACAACCTGTTCCCGATCGTCTGCAACCTGCTGACGCAGGGGAAGGTGCCGCAGATCTACGGCACCGACCACCCGACTCCCGACGGCACGTCGGTGAAGGACTACGTCCACGTGGCCGACCTGGCGCGCGCGCACGTCGCCGCCGCCCGCGCACTTGAGTCGGGCAAGTCGCTGGAGCGCGTCTACAACCTGGGCAGCGGCACCGGTACGTCGGTCCGCGAAATCATGGACGCGGCCCGTCGCGTCACCGGCATCGACTTCACCCCGACCGAAGGCCCCCGCCGCCCCGGCGACCCGTCCCGAGTGGTGGCCGACGGCCAACTGGCCGCCCGGGACCTGGGCTGGGCCAACACCCACACGGTCGACCAGATGTTCGCCACCGCCTGGCAAGCCTGGCCCAAGCCCTAGTAGACCTTCTTGTAGGCGCCGGATGTTGTCAGATTGAGGCTGCCGGGGCCGGTGAGGACGCCGCCTTCGACGGGGAGGGTGTGGCCGGTGATCCAGGAGGCGTCGTCGGAGGCCAGGAACGCGACGGCGGCGGCGATGTCTTCCGGCTCACCGACGCGGCCGAGCGGGTACATCTTCGAGAACTGCGCCAGCGTGTCCGGCTGGCTGTCCCAGTTCGGGGTCCGGATGGTGCCGGGGGCAACGACATTGAACCGGACGCCGAGCTCGCCGTAACGAGCCGCGTAGTTCACCGTCATCGCGATCTGGCCGGCCTTTGCGGCGGCGTAC
>DASSDE010000795.1:0-6966 GCA_035697365.1 Kribbella sp.
CTTCCACCGCACCCCGCGCGCCGAGCGCGAGACGTTCCGGCAGTTGAGCGAGACGTTCAAGAGCGGCCTCGACGCGGCACGCCGGCGGCCGGTCGTCCGTACGCTGGTGATCATCAGCCTGATCGCGGGCCTGTCGAGCGAGGCGTTCGACCGGCTGTGGTCGGTGAAGATCCTGACGTTCACCTTCCCGACCGTCTTCGGTACGTCGGACCCGGCGTTCTGGTTCACCGTCCTGGCACTCGCGGGCACCCTGCTCTCACTGGCCGCCTCGCTGACCCTGGACCGGCTCTCCCCGGAGCGGTTGTCGGCCGCGCATCCGAACGGGATCCTCGCGACGTTCGCACTGCTGCAGGTCGTCGGCGTCCTCGGTTTCGCACTGTCCGGCAACCTCTGGCTCGCGCTCGCGGCGATGTGGCTGAACACCGTCGCCGGAACCGTCGCGTATCCGGTCCAGTCCGCCTGGCTGAACCGGAACGTCGAGTCGGCATCCCGCGCCACCGTCATCTCGATGGTGTCGCAGGCGAACGCCATCGGTCAGGTCACCGGCGGCCCGCCGCTGGGCGCTCTCGGCCGGACGTCGCTGCGCGGCGCACTGCTGGCCTCCGGGCTGATCTTCGCCCCGATCCCGGCGCTGTACCTGCGGCTGCGCCCGGAGCGGGTGCAGGAGGTCAGTCGTCGATCTTGACCCGTACGGCCTCGCGGCGGCTGTCGTACGACGACTTGACCAGACTGACCACTGTGGTCACGAACAGCGTGCCGACGATGAAGCCGAGTGAGGTGAGGATGCCGATGTGCGGGAGGTGGATGGCGCCGATGTCGTCGATGTGCGAGCCGTGCAGCGCCTCGATGATCAGCTTGACGCCGATGAACGCGAGGATCACCGACAGGCCGACGTTCAGGTAGACGATCCGCTCCAGCAGGCCGCCGATCAGGAAGTACAGCTGGCGCAGGCCCATCAGCGCGAACGCGTTCGCGGTGAGCACGACGTACGCGTCCTGGGTGAGGCCGAAGATCGCCGGGATCGAGTCCAGCGCGAAGATCACGTTCGCCATGCCGATCGCGGCGATCACGATCACCAGCGGGGTCAGCATCCGGCGGCCGCCGCCGCGGGTGACGAGCTTGGCGCCGTCGTAGTCGTGCGCCAGCGGGAGGATCTTGCGCATCCAGCGCAGGACCGCGTTCTCCTGGAAGTCACTCTCGTCGTTCTCGCCCTCGAGGGCCAGCCGGACCGCCGTGTAGACCAGGAACGCGCCGAAGATGTAGAACACCCAGCTCGCCGCCGAGATCGCCGCCGCGCCGGCCAGGATGAAGACCGCCCGGAGCAGCATCGAGACCACGATGCCGATGTACAGCACCTTGTCCTGCGCCAGCGCCGGGACCGCGAACCTGGCCATGATGATCACGAACACGAACAGGTTGTCGACGCTGAGGCTGTACTCGGTGATGTACCCGGCGACGAACTCGCTGCCCGACTGCCCGGGACTGAACAGGAACAACCCGGCCGCGAACAGCCCGGCGAGGCCGACGTAGAACAGCACCCAGCGGGTCGCGTCCTTGATCGTCACGGTGTGATTGCGGCGGGCGATCACGATCAGGTCGAACGCGACGATCGCGAGCAACCCGGCGATCGTCAGCACCCAGACAACAGGCGGCATGACAGAGACCATGACGAACCTCCGGACGTCGGCGTAATTCCAGCGTGGTCCGGAGGTCTCTCCCACCCGGAAAACTCCGGGCCGGCAGCACCGGTTCGGCCGTCCAGGCCTCCCGTGATGACGACGCTGCCGCTTCGGACCGCACCCAGGGGCGGGTCCGAGAGGGATACTCCCCTCCTCAAACGCGCCCAGTGTAGTCCGACTGGAAGCGTTCCGAATAAATGTATACCGAATACTGACTGCAAAGATAGATTACCGATGAATTGAGACATTCATGTCTCATATGAGTTATGATCGTCTCATGGCTGTTGATCGAGAGGACGTCCTGCGTTCCGCCGCCGGGCTCCTGATGCGGAAGTCCGCGGCGACCATGGACGAGGTCGCCCGCGCGGCCGGGATCAGCCGCGCCACGCTGAACCGGCAGTTCGCCGGGCGCGAAGCGCTGGTGCGCGCGCTCGAGGACCTCGGCATCGCGGAATGCGAGGCGGCCGTGGTCAGGGCGGCGATCGACGACGGTTCGGCCGCGGACGCCGTCCGGCGCCTGGTCGGTGAGCTCGAGCCGGCCGCCGGACTGCTCGCATTCCTGTACTCCGAGAATCAGCTCTTCGAAGGCGACGAACAGAACACCGGCTGGGCGCAGCTGGACGCCCGTTTGGTCGGGCTGTTTCGCCGCGGGCAGGAGGCCGGCGAGCTGCGCATCGACCTCAGCCCGGTCTGGCTGACCGAGTCGCTGTACGGACTGCTGGTCTCCGCCGCCTGGGCGATCAGCGAAGGCCGCGTGGCCCCGAAGGACTTCACCACGAACATCACCGAACTGCTGCTCGGTGGCGCGGTACGGAGACAGCCATGAAACAACAGGCAGACACGCGCACCGGACGCTGGCTGGCCCTGGTGGTACTGGTGCTTGCGGTCCTGCTCGTCGCGGTCGACGCGACCGTGCTCGGCCTCGCGACGCCGTTCCTGTCCGAGGACCTCGAGCCGTCGGGCAACCAGCTGCTGTGGATCGGCGATGCCTATTCATTCGTACTCGCCGGCCTGCTCGTGTCGATGGGCAGCCTCGGCGACCGGGTCGGCCGCAAGCGCATCCTGCTGATCGGCGCCACCGCGTTCGGCGCGATCTCGGTGCTGAACGCGTACGCGAACTCGGCCGAGTTGATGATCGTCGCGCGCGGCCTGCTCGGAGTCGCGGGCGCGACGCTGATGCCCGCCACGCTGGCGCTGATCCGCAACCTGTTCCGCGACCCGCGCGAACGCAGTCTCGCGATCGGGATCTGGGGCGCCGCGGCCTCGGCCGGGATGGCGGTCGGGCCGATCGTCGGCGGCGTTCTGCTGGAGAACTTCTGGTGGGGTTCGGTCTTCCTGATCAATTTGCCGGTGATGGCGGTCCTGGTGATCGTGGGCGCTCGCCTGCTCCCGGAGTCGCGCAACCCGCAGCCCGGCCCGTGGGATCTGCTGAGTGTCGTCCTGTCGATGATCGGCATGATCGGGATCGTCTACGCGATCAAGGAGTTCGCGGCGCACGGGTTCGGCTGGATCCCGGTCGCGGCGGCCGTGGCCGGTGCGCTCGCGCTGTACGGTTTCGTACGTCGTCAGCGCCGGCTGCCCGTGCCGTTGCTGGACCTGCGCTTGTTCCGCAGCCGTGGATTCAGCAGCGCCGTACTGGCGGACCTGTTGACGATTCTCGGGCTGTCCGGGCTGATCTTCTTCCTCTCGCAATACCTGCAGCTGGTGCAGGAGAGGCGACCGATCGAGGCTGGGCTGGCGGAGCTGCCGGCCGCCATCGGCTCGGTCGCCGCCGGTCTGCTTGCGGGCCAAGTCGCGCGACGGTTCTCGGTGCGCGCCGTCGTGGCCGGTGGATTGGCGGCGATCGGACTCGCCTTGGCGGCGCTCACCACGATCAGCCACGACACCGGGTACCCGTTGCTCGGTGCGGCGCTGCTGGTCGTCGGTGCGGGCGCAGGCTTCTCGTTCACCGTTACGGCCGACGTGATCCTGGCCGCCGTACCGAAGGAGCAGGCGGGTGCTGCGAGTGCGGTGTCGGAGACGGCGTACGAGCTCGGGGCGGCGCTCGGTATCGCCCTGCTCGGCTCGATCGTCACTGGCGTGTATCGCGACTTCAGTGGTCCGGTCGGCACGCCGGCCGCGGCGCACGAATCGCTGGGCGGCGCGGTCGAGGCGGCTGCTCAACTGCCGCCCGAGGCGGCCTCGGCGCTGCTCGCGGCGGCCCGGGAATCCTTCGCACACGGCGTTTCCATCGCAGCCGGCGTCGGCGCCGTCGTACTGCTCGCGACCGCGGTCGCAGCCTGGTTCATGCTCCGCGGGCAGGCTCTCAGCACGGCGGCGGGGAACGAACACTAGGCAAAAAGTTTCCATTTCTTTGATGAGGTCTGGGAGATTCCGCCGGATCGGAGTACAAAGAGTTCCAGTAGGTCTTACCGCCCCTAGACCTGGAGGAATTTCTCATGGCTGGAATCACCGCCGAAGCATCTTGGTTCTGTTGCGGAAACGCATGGGGACCCTGCGGAACCGCCGGGCACGGCGCCTGCGGCACCTGCAACTCGGGAAACATGCAGCACGCGTGGCCGAACACCTCGGACGGGTGCTACGCCATCACCCACCCCGACACCTGCGGAATCACCGGAATGTCCAGGCGTACCTGCGGTTTCAGGCACGCCACAACCAGTCTCTGCACCGGGAAGCGGATCGTCACGTCGATCGCCGACTGCGGCCCGCAGACCGACCTGTTCTGCGGTGAACGCTCCTGCTGCGGCGGGAACTGCGCCTCGAACCGGGTCATCGACTTCACGCCGGCGGCGTTCACCGCGCTGACCGGCAGCCTGAACAGCGGCTTGACGCCCGTGTCGATCGACGTGGCCTGAGAGGAGACCGAGATGCCAACCACCATGGACCGTCGTTCGCTGCTCGGCCGCGCCGCGCTCGGTGCGACCGGACTGATCGCCGCCACCGCAATGGGTTCGCTCGCCCCCGAGACCGCGTTCGGAGCTGATGGCCAGTACGCCGACGCAGGCCAACCCGACCCGAACTTCGCCGAAGGCGTGATCACCGGCCGGAGCCAGGATCTCCTGCAGGTACAGGGATCCGACGGCCGGCTGCACCGGATCCAGCTGACCGGCGTGACGAGCGTCTGGAAGCTCCGCCCGACCACGATCGACCAGGCGAAGATCGGCGACGGCCTGTACGCGCGCGGCGTACTGCTGCCGGACGGAACCCTCGCCGCCGAGGCGGTGTGGGTGAACATCGTCAACCTGACCGTCGCGATCACGTCGATCACGCGCTCCGGCGTTCAGCTCGACCACCACGGCCAGAAGGTCGTCGGCCACGTACAGCCCGGCATCACGGCGGCCGTCTACAACGGCACACCTGCGGTGTCTGACCTGTCGATGCTCAAGGTCGGCCGGCACGCCCAGGTGATCGGCGCCTGGCGACCCGGCACCAACGAGATCGACCTCGCGACCATCTACACCTCGAACTGACATGGGTACCTTGGCGGCTGCTCAGCCGCTCTTGATCGGGGTGCTGCTGCTCTGGTCCGCGTACGGCAAGCTCGCCGATCCCGAGCAGGCCGAGCGGACGGCGTTACCTTCACGTGTCGGCGAGTCCCGCGCAGTCACGGCGTACCGAACTGTCGCCGCACTCGAAGTCCTGATCGCGCTCGCGCTACTCCTCCCACCCGTTCGGGTGATCGAGGCAGTTGCCGCTGTCGGACTGTCCTTGGGCTTCACCGGATTCCTCGTCTACTCGAAGATCGTCGTGCCCGAGGCGTCCTGTGGCTGCGTGGGGAAGTCGGCGAAACCCGTTGGAAGCCGGGCGATCGCCCGTGCATTGTTGCTGCTGGCAATCTCATTGGCGGCGGTGTTCGCATCGACCGGCTGGTGGTCGGCGGGTGCAGGGCTGACGGTCCTGGTCGTCGAGGCGGCAGTGTTCGCGATGCTGTCCGCCGAGCTCGACCGGTACTGGTTGTTGCCGCTCCGGCGGTTCCGGGTCCGGCTCAGTCACCCGTACGCCGGCACCGCTTCCGACGACACACCACTCGCCGCAACCCAGCGGCGCGTCCTGCTCAGCCCGGCGTACCGCGCCGTCGACGGGCTGTTGCGTTCCGACATCCACGACTACTGGGACGACGAGGACTGGCGCTTCGTCAGCTACGCCGCGAACTACGACGGTGTCAAGGCAACCGCCGTCTTCGCAGTACCCCATGAGAACCCCACGCCGGAGTCGATCCGAGTCGCCTTGGTCGACGATACCTCCGGCCTGACCCTCTACCGACCCACGATGCTCACCACCGCGGGATAGCGGATCTGCAGGCCATCACAACCGCCCCTCCCCCGCTCCCGCCACGCTCACCGTGGCGGGAGCGCCGGCATTGTGATGGTCTGGCGATCCGCGCCGCGTGTGAGCATCTACTTCAGGGCGTACCGGATCATCGGGTGCGGCCGAAGTCGGCGTACGCCGGGATGCCTGTGCTGAGCGACTGCTCGGCCAGGGCGAGGCGGCGGGCCATGGACGGACGGAGTTTCGGCGTGGCTTCCGCGAGAGTCAGGTAGTGGTGGGCGCGGGCCTCGGTCGGGTCGAGGGTAAGCGCGGTGCCGTCGAGTACGCCACCGTCGAACACGAACGCGAGCGCGTCGGACCAGGGCCCGTTCGCGGGAACCCAGTCGACGACGAGCAGGCGGCCGATCTCCAGGTCGAGGCCGATCTCCTCTTTCACCTCGCGACGGCAGGCCTCGTACGGCGACTCGTCGTACTCGACGACGCCACCCGGGATGTCGAGCGTCGGCTTGTAGGTGGGCTCGAGGAACAGGATGCGGCCCGCCGGGTCGCGGATCAGCGCTCCGCCGGCCGCGGTCTTGCGCGGGAGGCGGGCGGCGATGCCGGGGTTGAACTCCTTCTCCGGCTCCCCTTCGGCGTCAAGATCGTGGTATCGGTTCACGACACTAGTGTGGGCCGAACACCAGGTGCTCGGCTGGGAGATCCACACCAACGAGCCGAAATGACTTCACGCTCGCTACCTCCGTCGCGTACCCGTGCCCATGGGCTCGCCGGTCTCACGCAGCTCCATCGGCAGCAGGCCGAGACCCTCGTGCGCGCCGAGCGGGTTGTCGGCCGGCCAACACCGGATCTCCTCCACCGTCGGACATCCGTCTGCACCGATCCACCGGCGGGCGCAACAGGTCTCCGGGCTCGCCTCGTCTCGTAATTGCTGCAGGCAACTACTTGTCGAAAGGCAGCCGCCTGTGGACAAGTCATCCACAGGCGGCTGCCCTGTGGATGACTTGATAGTCGCTGGAAT
>DASSDE010000796.1:0-17873 GCA_035697365.1 Kribbella sp.
CTCCCAGCGGGTGATCGACTCCAAGTCCATTGGCGACAACTTCCACCGCCTCATCGGGTCCTGCAATCGCGAGCGGAACCGCACCTCCTGCTCCTTGTCGCTGACCGAGAACCAGTACTTGCGCAGCAGCACACCGTCCTCCACCAGCAGCCGCTCGAAGATCGGGCTCTGGTGCAGGAACCGGGCGTACTCCTGGTTGCTGCAGAACCCCATCACGCGCTCGACGCCGGCCCGGTTGTACCAGCTGCGATCGAACAGCGCGATCTCACCGGCCGCGGGCAGGTGCTCGACGTACCGCTGGAAGTACCACTCGGTGCGCTCCCGTTCGGTGGGTGCCGGCAGCGCGACGATCCGGGCAACACGGGGATTGAGGAACTCGGTGACCCGCTTGATCGTGCTGCCCTTCCCGGCTGCGTCGCGTCCCTCGAAGATCACCACGACCCGGGCTCCCTCCACCCGCACCCACTCCTGCAGCTTCACCAGCTCGGCCTGCAGCCGGACAAGCTCCGCCTCGTACACCTTCTTCGGCAATCTCTTCATCCTCGAACGATCCCGCAGCTGTCACCCGGATCACAGCGGCGTGGCCGGTGATATTGCGGCCCGGACCGTCATCCAGTTCTGGGAGACGAACGTCCGGTGGTCCTTGCAGGACGGGACCTTGGGCCCTGATCGGACGAAGGCGACTGCGCGAATCTGAAGTTGCAGGGGAGAGGACCGGCTCGCCGGAAGCGAACTCGGCAGAGGTGGCCGGCGGCCACAAGACCCACCGTCGTCAGGACGGAACCGCTCCGGGGAGCCGGTCCCCTGCATCCAGCGAGAGATTTCCAGGGGAGGTTGTGATGGGCGCCGAGCAGCAACGGACTGGGGAGTTGTGGGTGCTCATGCAGGCACGCCGGCTGGGGATCGGGCGGAAGAACCCGTTGCGGCGCTGGTCGGACCGCGCCGAGACCGTGATGCTGTGGTGCACGCTGCTCGTGGCACTGGTGATGGTTCCGGTGTCTGCGGCTGTCGGGACACACATTTCCGACTCCCTCGAGGAATCGGCGGCACAGCAACGCGCGGTCCTGCACAAGGTCCGAGCGCGCACCCTGGAGAGTACGGAGCGCATGGTCCCCAGTGTGCCCGGCGACTCGCTGTCGCGCGTCCGGGTCTCGTACGCCGACGCGCAGGGCATCCCCCGTGAGGGGACAACGAGCGTCGTGATCGGCACCAAGGCCGGTGCCGATGTGCCGGTCTGGCTGGACGGGTCCGGCAGCATCGTGCCGGCGCCGCGGTCTCCGGGCGACAGTCAGGCCTTCGGTGGCACGGCCGGCTTCCTCATCGTGCTCGGCTCGTGGCTCCTGCTGTGGGGACTGTTCCGCCTCGCCCGGCTTCCGTTGGACCGCCGCCGGCTCCGGACGTGGGACGCCGAGTGGCAGGAGATCGCCCCTCGCTGGCTTCGCGGGCAGAGGTGAGAGGAAGACGTGATGAGTACGACGACGTATCCGGTGCAGGTCGACGCGACACTCGACGAGCCGGTGAACCGGTGGTTGTGGCTGGTGAAGTGGGTGCTGGTGATCCCACACCTGTTCGTGCTGGCGGTGTTGTGGATCGCGTTCGCACTGCTGAGCTTCGTGGCGTTCTTCGCGATCCTGTTCACCGGGCGCTATCCGCGCGGCATCTTCGACTTCAACGTCGGGGTACTGCGCTGGACGTGGCGGGTTCAGTTCTACGCGTACGGTGCGCTCGGGACGGACAAGTACCCGCCGTTCAGCCTGCACGACGTACCGACCTACCCGGCACACCTCGAGGTGAGATATCCGGAGCACCTGTCGCGTGGGCTGGTGCTCCTGAAGTGGTGGTTGCTCGCGATCCCGCACTACATCGTGGTCGGGTTCTTCGTGGGCACCGGGACCTGGTTCGCCACGCGGGCCGATGATCGTGCGTGGGGCTGGAGCGGCGGGCTCGTCGGGCTGCTCGTCCTGATCGCGGCTGTCGTTCTGCTCTTCACCGGGCGCTACCCGCGATCGGTCTTCGACCTCGTGCTCGGCATGAACCGCTGGGCGCTGCGGGTCGCGGCCTACGCCGGGTTGATGGTCGACCAGTACCCGCCGTTCCGGCTGGACCTGGGCGGTGACGATCCCGGTACGACGAAGCTCCACGATCCGCCACCACCACCAGCTGCGCCGCCGCGCGAGCCCGAGCTCCGGATGTCGGCGGGACGGATTGTCGCTTTGGTCCTGGGGGTCGTGGTCACCTTGGCGTCGGTCGTCGGCCTGGCCATCGGCGGAGCCCTCGCCTGGCTCGACCAGGGCCGGCGGGACGCGGCCGGCTTCATCACCTCGGACCAGGTCGTCCTGAGCACCACCGGCTATGCGCTGACCAGTGAGAACCTCACGATCGACGCGGGCGGCACCGCAGTACCGCATCGATGGTTCGGTGACGCCCGGATCCGGGTCGCCGCCACGGACGGTTCGCCGGTGTTCGTCGGTCTCGCGCGCTCCACGGATGTCGATGCGTACCTCGCCGGAGTCGGCCACACGACCGTCCAGGCGATCGGCCCGGACCGGACGACGTACGACGACCATGCCGGGCAGGCACCGAGGTCGCTGCCGGCCGGCCTCAGGATCTGGCGTGTCCAGGCATCAGGTCCGGGCGAGCAGACGATCGCCTGGCCGTTCGAGAACGGTGACTGGACTCTCGTGGTGATGGCTGCCGACGGCAGTCCGGACGTCAACGTGCGGGCAGATGCCGCGGCCACCGCGCCGGCCCTGCACTGGATCTGGATCACCGTCGTGGCAAGCGCCGGTGTGACGTTCCTGTTCGGCCTGGTGCTCGTCGTGCTGGCGGCCGTCCGGCAGCGGAAGCCGGGACCTTCGGCCCTGCAGACGCCCCCGATGCCACCGCTGGAATGAGAGCAACGCAATCAACTGACGGAGAGGTCGATCATGACTGTGCGGGTGGGGATCAACGGGTTCGGGCGGATCGGGCGGGACTACCTGCGCTGCGTGCTCGAGCAGCGGTCCGGCGACATCGAGGTGGTCGCGATCAATGACGTCGCGGCGCCGGAGACCCTCGCGCATCTGCTGCGGTACGACTCGACGTACGGGCCGCTCAAGCAGGACGTCGGGCACTCCGGCGACTCGATCACGGTCGCCGGCCAGACGCTGCGGGCGACCGCCGAGCGTGATCCTGCTCGGCTCGACTGGAGCGCTGTCGGGGCCGACATCGTGATCGAGTCGACCGGCAAGTTCCGTACCCGCGAGGCGGCCGGCGCGCACCTGACCGCGGGTGCCCGCAAGGTGATCTTGTCCGTACCCGGCAAGGACGTCGATGCGACAGTCGTGCTCGGTGTGAACGAGGACGACTACGATCCGGCCCGTCACCACGTGATCTCGAACGCCTCGTGTACGACGAACTGCGTCGCGCCGATGGTGTCGGTGCTGCATCGGGCGTTCGGGATCGAACACGGGCTGATGACGACGATCCACAGCTACACCAACGACCAGGTGCTGCTGGACTCGCCGCACAAGGATCTGCGCCGCGGGCGTTCCGGCGCCGCGAACCTGATCCCGACGAGCACCGGCGCGGCCCGCGCAGTCGGCCTGGTCATCCCTGACCTGGCCGGGAAGATCGACGGCGTGGCTGTCCGGGTCCCGGTCGAGGACGGATCGCTGACCGATCTGTCGGTACAGCTGACCGAGGCCGTGACGGTCGAGGCCGTCAACGAGGCGTTCGCCGAGGCCGCGGCCGGTCCGCTCAAGGGGATCGTGCGCTACTGCGTCGATCCGATCGTTTCCCGCGACATCGTCGGCGACCCGTCGTCGTGCATCTTCGACGCGCCGCTGACCCAGGTCCAGAACCATCTGGTCAAGGTTTTCGGCTGGTACGACAACGAGTGGGGCTACACGAGCCGCCTGGTCGACCTGACCGCGCTCGTCGCCGCCTCGCCGTCACAGGAGGAGCGATGAACATCGTCTGGCTGTCGGGTGACCTGGATGCGGCCCAGGTCGGCGTGAAGAACGTCCGCCTGGCCGAGTTGGCCGCCGCCGGGATCAGGATCCCGCCCGGGTTCGCCGTGACCGCGGCGGCGTACCAGGAGTTCGTCGACGAGGCGCGGCTCGGTCCGTCGATTGCGCAGGCGATCCGGCGTTTCCGGGCCGGTCGCGACCTGGCAGTGGCAGCGGCCGAGATCCGTTCGGCCTTCCGTGATGCCGAGCTGCCGCCGGCGATCGTCGACGAGATCCTCGCGGGGTATCAGGAGCTTGGCGGCGAGGGCACCGATGTCGTCGTACGCTGCAGCCCGGTCGATCCGGCCGCCGAGGGGCAGGCGGACGTCTTCCTGCACCTGCGAACGGGTGCTGACGTGGTCGCAGCCGTACGGCGATGCTTCGCCTCGTTGTTCTCGATGGCGGCTGTCGGCCACCGCGAGGCCATCGGCGAGGATCACCTGCGGGCCGCGATGCCGGTGACCGTACAGACGATGGTGCGCGCCGACGTCGGCAGTTCCGGCACCGCACGTGGCGAGAGCACCTTCGTGCGCGTCCGCGCCCGGTGGGGCCTCGGCGAACCGACGGCAACCGGCTCCGACCAGTACTCCGTGCACCCGGGCGCGCGGCCCCTGATCGTCAAGCACCCCGGCGCCAAGCTGACCAAGGTCGTGTACGCCGATCCGCGCGGAACGCTGACGGTTCCGACCACGCTGGACGAACGTGGCGGCCTGGTGCTGACCGACGACGAACTGATCGAGCTGGCCGGCTGGTCCGTGACCGCCGACAAGCTCTTCCGCCGTCCGATGGCCCTCGAGTGGGCGAAGGACGGATGCACCGGCCGGCTCTACGCGGTCGAGGTCCGTCCTTGGGTGCTGCCTGCGATGACCATCGCCACCCGAGGCCGCGTCGCGGCCGTCCCGCAGCTCGGGTGACGGCCCGAAGGAGATTTCGTCCAGCACCCGAGCCAGTGAGAGGAGATGGAGTGATGACGAAGAACATCCTGGTGGGTATCGATGACACGCCTGAGGCGCAGGTTGCGTTGCGCTGGGCGGTGGACGCCGCGGAGCAGCGCGAGCTGCCGGTTCGGGTCGTGCGGACGTACCTGAACGAGATCGACCGCTGGCCGGCGGTCGGCATGGCCGGCTATGTTCCGCCGCCGATGGCGCTGGACAAGTTCCAGCACGAGCTCGACGAGGCCGTGCAGTTCATCCGTGACCGGCTCGGCTACGAGCGTGGGTCCGGCTGGCTGGCCGAGCTCGATCCGGCGCACGCGATCCTGCTCGAGGCCGACGAAGCCGAGATGGTCGTGGTCGGAACCAGATCGCGGAACAAGATGTCGGCCGCCTTCCTGGGGTCGGTCGCGACGGCGGTGGCAGCCAAGGCGCCGTGCCCGGTCGTGGTCGTCCGCGGCGAGCGGCACGACGGACCGATCGTGGCCGGCACCGACGGGTCGCCGGATTCCGACGAAGCGCTGAGGTTTGCGTTCGAGGAGGCAGCCCGTACCGGTCGGCCGCTGGAGGTCGTGTACTGCTGGCTGGCGCAGTCGGAGTATGCGGCGGCGGTGGAGGGCACCGAGCAACTGTTGAAGACCTGGCTCGCGGAGAGTCTCGAACCGTACCGCGACAAGTTCCCCACGGTGACCGTGCGGGCTTCGGTCGTCGACGGGCGGGCCGGTCAGCGCCTGATCAAGCTGTCCGAGACAGCATCGCTGGTTGTCGTTGGTTCGCGCGGGCGGGGCGGCGTCGCCGGCCTGCTGCTCGGGTCCGTCAGCCAGAGCCTTCTGCACCACGCGGAGTCGCCGGTGGCGATCGTCCGCCGAAGCGAGAGATCAGAACGGGAGTCATGATGCGTCATTTTCTGACTGTCGCGGACGTGATGACCAAGGACGTCGTCACGGTCGCCGAGGACACGCCGTTCAAGGCTGTCGTGGCCACTCTGGCCGAGCATCACATCAGCGCAGTCCCGGTTCTGGGCCCGTACGGCGGTGTGGCCGGCGTGGTGTCCGAGACGGACCTGCTGCGCAAGGAGGAGTTTCAGCGCAGGCCGCGCCGGCTGTGGTTGTCGCGGAGGGCGCGGACGAAGGCCGCTGCGCTCACAGCCGATCGGTTGATGACCGTTCCGGCGGTCACCATCAACGCGGAATGCACGCTGGACGAGGCCGCCCGCGTGATGGGCGAGCGTGGTATCACGCGGCTGCTGGTCATGGACGGTGACGACCTGGCCGGCATCGTGACGCGGTCCGACCTGCTGCGCGCGTTCCTCGCGTCGGACCAGGAGATTCTCGCTCGGGTACGCCGCGATGTCGTGGATCGGCACCTGTGGGACGACCCACTGGCCGTACAGGTCGACGTACTGGAAGGCGTCGTGAAGCTGACCGGTCAGGTCGACAAGCGCAGCACCGTCGCCTTCGCCGAGCAGCTGATCGCGGCCGTCGACGGTGTCGTCGGCGTACGCAACGACCTGACCTGGAGGATCGACGACACAACCCGTGCCACCGGCGCGACGTTCTACTAGGAGAGCTGGCCGGTGACCACGCCAGAAGCACTGTCGAGGCGTGGATCCTGATGCCTTGCCGCGGCGTCGTACGGTTGGCGCATGGTGCCGCGGCGGAGCTGGGTCGAGCAGATCATGGGGCTTCCCATCAGCGTGCTCGGGCGCGGCGACGGTGCCGGATCCGCGCGGGCAGCTGCGGCGGTGCGCGAGGTGTACGCGGAGCTGACTGCGATCGATCGGATGTTCTCCCCGTACCGGGCGGACAGCGCGGTGAGCCTGCTGGCGCACGGTGAGCTGAGTTGGCAACGTGTGGATCCACTGGTGCGGGAGGTCGCCGAGCGGTGCGCCGCCGCCCAGGAGATGACCGACGGGCTCTTCGACGCGGAGGTGCCTGGCGGTACCTGGGACCCTTCCGGGCTGGTGAAGGGATGGTCGGTCGAGCGTGCCGGCGAACGACTGCGGGAGGTCGTCGAGGTGGACTGGTGCCTGAACGCCGGCGGCGACGTGCTCGTGATCTGTCCGAGTGGTGAGCCCTTCTCGGTCGGTATCCAGGTCCCACGCGACCCGTCGAGCGTGGTGACGACCGTCCGCCGGACCGGGGGAGCGGTCGCGACGAGCGGGACGGCGGCACGGGGCCTGCATCTGTACGACCCGCGGACCCGTCGGCCGGTCGAGAGCCGATGGTTGTCGGTGTCGGTGTCGGGACCGTCGCTCGAGTACGCCGACGTACTCGCGACAGCGGCTTTCGTCGCCGGTGACGAGTGGCCGACGGTCCTGCCGCCGCACTACGAGGGGCTGGGAGTTCTTGCTGACGGCAACCTCTTCTCCACGCCCGGTTGGGCGGAGTCGTGAGAATCCTGCTGATCGAGGACGACGCCGACCTGTCCAGGCTTCTGGAGCGGGTGCTGACCGACGAGGGGTACGCCGTGACCCGCGCAAGCGACGGCCACACCGGTCTGCACCTGGCGCTCACGCAACCGGCTGACGCGATGATCGTCGACCGTGGTCTGCCGGCTGTCGAGGGCCTGGACCTGATCGCGCGGTTGCGCAGCCGCGGCGTCGGTACGCCGATCCTGGTGCTGTCGGCGCGGAACAGCACGGAGGATCGCGTCGAGGGACTCGACGCGGGCGCTGAGGACTACCTGACCAAGCCGTTCGAGCTGACCGAGCTGCTGGCGCGGGTCCGCGCCCTCCTGAGGCGCCACCTGGACCATGCCGTCGAGCTGCCGCTGCCGGGCGGCTCGCTGGACCTCTCCAGCCGGACGGTACGACGGGCCGATGGCGTGGCTGTCGAGCTCTCCGAGCGTGAGGCGGCGCTCCTGGGTCTGCTGGCTGCGCGACCGGCCGCTGTCTTCAGCCGGGCCGAGCTGCTCGACCGCGTCTTCGGCGACGCGGAGTCGGAGACAGTCGTCGACACGTACGTTCATTACTGCCGCCGGAAGGTCGGGCGGGACGTCATCACGACAGTGCGCGGGCTCGGCTACCGGCTGGGGAAGTTGTGAACGGCCGCCCGATCGGCGACGAAGTCCTGGTCCGGCGCGCCGCGCGCGGGGTCGCCGTGCAGGCGGCCGCCCTGGTTGCGCTGGCGATGCTCCTGCTGATCGCGCTCGTCACGCTGGTCGTCGTCCGCGGGCAGGCAGGCGCGGCGGACGATCTGCTCCGGTCCGCCGTCGCGACCGCCGACGATGTCGGCGATCCGCCGGCCGGCGCCTGGCTGGTCATGACCGGACCGTCCGGTACGAGCACGTCACCAGGCCTCCCGGCGGACCTTCTTCCCGAGTTGGGCGCGCTGCGGGCCCAGGCCACCGGACAGGTCGACTTGATCACCATCGAGAACGACGACGGCGAGTACCGGGTTGCGACGGGCCTGGTCAAGGACAGGCAGGTCCAGGCCGTACTGAACCTTGCGACTGCCCACAAGGAGCGGGCCCGTCTGCTGCAGGCGATGGGACTGGCAGTAGCGCTCGGTCTGCTGCTGGCCGGCCTGCTGGGCGTGCTGATCGGTCGCCGCGCCGTACGGCCGCTCGCCCAGGCGCTGACGCTACAGCGCGCGTTCGTGGCGAACGCCGGGCACGAGTTGCGGACGCCGTTGACGCTGTTGAGCACACGAGCGCAGGTGCTCGGCAGAGCTCTGCGCCGCGGTGGGGCCGACGAACAGCTCCTGGAGGACGCGGACGGTGTGGTGGACGACACCCGCCGGCTCGCGGAGGTGGTCGACGACCTGCTTGCGGCGGCGGATCCGCGGGGTGCAGAGAAGCACCAGCCGATCGATCTGGTCCAGGTCGCTCGGGATGTCGCCGCCGCAGCGGGTGCGCACGCTGAGCAGGCAGGCGTCCGGCTGTACTGGACCACCGAGCGCGATACGGCCCCGGCACTCGGGTCGCCGAGCGCGATCCGGCGCGCCACGATGGCGCTGGTAGACAACGCGATCGACCACACGCCGGCCGACGGTGAGGTGCGGATCGCCGTCCGGCGGCGGCGTGGTGACGTGATCCTCGCCGTCAGCGACACGGGTCCCGGGATCGGCCCGGAAGCCGCGCGGCGGGTGCTGCGCCGGTTCGACTCCGGCGGGCACCGCGCCGGGCGCAAGCACTACGGTCTGGGCCTGGCGCTGGCGCACGATGTTGCGAACCGGCTCGGTGGGCAGCTCCGGTTGGCGCCGAGCGAGACCGGGGCCACGTTCGAGCTCGTCCTGCCGGCGCTCGCGGAGGGCGGTCCAAGGAAGGACTAAGAATCCGCGGGCATCGTCGAAGACATGACGAACCGCGGTCCAGGACAGGTGGCGAGCCGCCCGCGGACCATGCACGTCCGGAGACGTCCGCCGCAGACTCCGGCCTGGTGGCGTGATCTGACCGGAGTGCTGTGCTGGGCGAGCGTCCTGGTGGTGGCCGCGCTGTGGGTGTCCGGCGGCGGCCTGCAGACCTTGCTGAACGGTCCGGCCGATCTGTTCACATCGCTCGGCCGCCTGTCCGGCCTGGTCGCTGCGGATCTGCTGCTGGTGCAGGTGTTCCTGATGGCGCGGGTGCCGATGATCGAGCGGAGCTACGGGCAGGACGAGCTGGCGCGCCGGCATCGACTGACCGGATTCTGGTCGTTCAATCTCTTGCTCGCACATATCGCCTTGATCCTCGGCGGCTACACGCTGCGCGACCACAACAACCTCCTGCGTGAGACATGGACGGTCGTCACGACGTACGGCGGGATGCTGCTGGCTCTCGCTGCGACGGCCGCGTTGGCCGTGGTCGTCGTCACGTCGGTCAGGCTCGCGCGCCGGGCGTTGCGGTACGAGTCGTGGCATCTGCTGCACCTGTACGCCTATGTCGGTGTCGGACTGTCGATTCCACACGAGATCTGGACCGGCGCGGACTTCACGTCCTCCCGGGTGGCACAGGTGTACTGGTGGTCGGCGTACGGCGTCGCGGCCGGCGCGATCGTGGTGTACCGGTTGCTGCTGCCGATCTGGCGGACGTTGCGGCACGGCCTGACGGTGCGTGAAGTGATCCATGAGGCGCCCGGTGTGGTGACCGTGTCGCTGGGCGGGCGCGGCCTGCATCGGATGCCGGTCCGAGCGGGACAGTATTTCGTGTTCAGGTTCCTGGACGGTCCGGGCTGGTCACGGGGCAACCCGTACTCGCTGTCGGCCTCACCTGCACCCGATCGGCTTCGGGTGACGGCGAAGGCCGCGGGTGACGGCAGCAGCCGGTTGGCGCGGTTGCGTCCCGGCACCCGGGTCGCGGTGGAGGGACCGTACGGGCGCTTGACTGCGGAGCGGCGGGTCACCGGCCGGGTGGCGATGTTTGCCTGCGGCATCGGTATCACGCCGTTGCGGGCGCTCCTGGAGGAACTGGACTACCGGCGGGGCGATGCAGTGCTCGTGTACCGCGCACACAGCGAAGGAGACCTGGTGTTCCGCGACGAACTGGAGCAGTTGGCTCGGCGGCGTGGCATCACCGTGCACTACGTGCTCGGCCCGCGGTTGCGCGGGCGGGCGTCCTGGCTTCCCGAGGGCGCCGGGTCGTGGTCCGATGCGGGGGCGGTACGGCAGCTCGTGCCGGAGATCTCGCAGTACGACGTCTTTGTCTGCGGACCGGACCGGTGGATGGACGCGGCGTGTGCCGCCGTGACCGCGGCCGGGCTGCCTGCCGACCAGCTGCACCAGGAACGGTTCTCGTGGTGAGGGGGGAGCGCGCGTGAGGCGCGGAGTCAGGTTGTTGATGACGGTCGCGACAGCGGCGGTTCTCGCGGTCGCGTTCCGGGCGGGCGCGGCCCCGAGAACTACCCCGGCGGGCCAGACAGCGGTCGTCGATTCGGGTTCGCCCGGCCAGGCATCGGCCCGCAGATCGCGACCGGCACGCCGGGACGGTCGGGGATCCACTCCGCCGACCGCCTCGAACCCACACCCAACAGTGGCGACGCCGCGGCCTGCCCGGCCGACCTCCCCGGTAACGTCCCGGCCGGCGACGTCGGTCGTGGCGGCGGGTGGTGTCGTGGACACCCAGTACGGTCCGGTGCAGGTCGAGATCACCGTGCGCGGCGGGCGGATCGTGAAGGCCCACACGCTGCAGCATCCGAGCGGTGACGGGCAGACCGATCGGATCAACGGGTACGCGGTCCCGCAACTCGACCAGGAGACGATGTCGGCGCAAAGCGCGCAGATCGACACGGTGTCCGGGGCAACCTTCACCTCGCAGGGGTACCAGCAGTCGCTGCAGTCCGCGCTCGACGCCGCACACAAGGCCGGTGCCCGATGAGCGTGCACTCGGAGCGGTTGCGGCGCAATCTGGTGGTCGGCGGGAGTACCGGGGTGCTGCTGGTGCTGCTGTTCCTGTACCCGACCAGCAGGAACCACGTCTCCGCCCCGCCGCTCCCCGCCGCGACACCGGGGATTGTGAGCAAGTCCCCGGGAACCGGCGATGTGACCGTCAACGGGACGGCGGAAGACACGCAGTACGGGCCGGTGCAGGTCCGGATCACCATCCGCGGCAAGCGGCTGGTGACGGTGACGGCCGTCGCATATCCGTCGTCAGGCGGTCGCGATCGCGAGATCAGTTCCTTCGCCCTGCCGCAGCTGCAGCAGGAGGCTGTCGCGGCCCAGAGCGCACGGATCGACACGGTGTCCGGGGCAACCTTCACCTCGGAGGGCTATCGCCGTTCGCTCCAGTCCGCGCTCGATGCAGCACACTTCCGGACGGCGGGATGAGCAGTTCCACGAGGTCAGTGGTTCTGGTGGTGGATGACGGCGACCGGGCAGTGTGAGTGGTAGAGCAGGCCGCGGGCGACGGATCCCATTCGGAGTTCGGAGAACGCTGTGCGGCCGAGGCCGCCGACCACCACGAGGTCGGCGTTCTGGGACTCGCGAGCCAGGACGAGAACCGGGTGGTCGACGACCCCGTGACTGTCGGCGCGAACGTCCGGGTACTTCGCGAGCCAGCCTTCGAGCGTATGGGTGAGCAGTTCGTCGGCTGCCTCGATGCACGGCTGCCGAGCCGGGTCGAACCAGCTGTGCGGATCCGGATAGGTCTCGCGAACCTCGATGGCGTGGACGGCGAGCAGTCCGGCGCCGGTCGTGTCGGCCAGTTCGAAGGCGAACCGCAGTGCGTCCTGGCCCTCGACGGACCCGTCGACGCCGACCACGATCCGGCCGCGGGCCGGTGCGAGCGGATCCCAGGTGTCCGGGACCACGATCAGCGGCACGTTGGTACTGAGCGCCGTACAGACCTGGGACGTGGAACCGAGGACGAGTTCGGCGAACCCGCCCATCCCGCGACGACCGACCACCAGTGCGGACGATCGGTCGGCCAGCTCCAGCAGGACCTGTGCGGGGTGTCCGTGCCGGACCTCCAGGGAGGCGTTCCGGAATCCGATCCGGCCGAGTTCCTGGAGGGCCTCGTCGAGTACTTCGCTGCCGTCGTCGGCTCCGTCGGGAAGCAGGCCGTCAGGGGGCCGGCGGCCGTCGTCGCGGACGTGGACGGCGTGCAGTGGCGCCTCCTGGAGGGTGGCGTAGGACGCTGCCCAGCTCAAGGCGATCAAGCCGTCGCGGGATCCGTCGATCCCTACCAGCACCGCCAGTTTGTTGCTCATGGCGCCTTCCTCAGCGGACGATGGCGATCGGGCAGCGGGTGTGATGCAGGGCTGTCTGGCTGACGGATCCGAGGAGGAGTCCGGTGAAGCCGCCGCGGCCCCGGGTGCCGAGAACGAGCAGGTCGGCGGTCTCGGAGCGGCGTACCAGAGCCTGCCCGGCCGAACCCATGACGAGTTCGGTGGTCCACTCGACGTCGGGGTGTTCGGCGGCGGCGCCGGCCACGGATTCGGCGACCAGTAGCCGGGACTCCTCCCGGACCTTCTCCTCGTCGAACTGCAGCATCGATGCACCGTCGGCGTACGTGAGGAAGGGACTCGTCCACGCGTGGATCGCGACGACGTTCGCCTGCAGGGCGTCTGCCTGGGCGAACGCGAAGTCGATCGCCTGTGCGGAGGCCTTCGAGCCGTCCACCCCGACGACGACGGTCGAGCTGTGCGGAGTGTGCGACCGCGACTCGTGGGGGACCACGACCACCGGACACTGCGCGTGCGTGGTGACCTGGACCGCGACCGAGCCGACGATCAGACCGCTCCAGCCGCCGAGGCCCCGCGAACCGAGGACGATCAGCCGGGCGTCGTCGGAGGCCTCGATCAGTGCCGGTGCTGCCGCGCCACCGACCAGGCTCGTGGCGACCGTCAGCCCAGGGTGGTGCAGGCGGAGGTTCTCGGCCACCGCATCGAGTCCCTTCTGGCGCGCGGTCCGGACCGCCTCGAGCGGTACGACGTGTCCCGGCGACGGACGGGTGACGACGACGAGTTCAAAGGCTTCGACGAGCCGGATCGGTGCCAGCGTTCGGACGGCTTCCGCGGTTGCCCAGCGGAGCGCGCTCTGGCTGCCGGCCGAACCGTCGTACCCGACGACGATCGGGGCGGGCTGCGTAGTCATGATGTTCTCCTTGTCTAGAACCATCGGTCGAGGGAGTCGCGCCAGTTACGGCGACCCGAATGCGGTACGGACTGCGCGGGGTAGCCGATCCGGATCACCATCTGCGGCCAGGCGCGGCCGTCGAGCAGCTCCCGGACCTGGTAGCGCGGACCCGGGTGCTCGAGCAGTTGGTCGAGGAACGACGCAGCCAGGTCGAACGAGGTGGCAGTCAGCAGCACCCGCTGCAACGCGGCCCCGGCTCGAACCCAGGCAGTGGCGTCCTCGTCGCGGGTGGTCAGTACGACGATGCTCGGATCGCTCTCGAAGACGGCTTGGCTGCGCTGTGCGCTGTTGAAGCCTGCGTCCAGATCGCGCACCAGAGCGGGCCGCGCCGCGGAGGGACCGAGAGCGTTCTGGGGGACTCCCTCAAGCGATCGGTCACCGCCGATCCAGCTGTGCCGCTCGTGCAGGCGATCCTCGTCGTGGAGTTCGAGGGCGTCGGTCTGCCGCAGCAACGTGCGGAGGCCGGACCTGGACTCGGCGTCGAGCCAGTGCAATCGGGCATCTTCGGCGTGCGCGGCATCGTCGAGCAGTTGCCGCACCTGCGCCGGGACCGGGTGGTCGAGCAACGGTCCGCGGTACGTGTGTCGCCGCGTCACCTCGCCGTACAGGCTGCTGAGGCCGGCGATCGGCGCGCTGCGGCCGAACAGGAAGACCCGGGCAGTGACTTGCGGTCGCGCGGGATCGGGGTGGACCGCGAGGCGGGACTCGTGGCCGAGCATTGCGGCTGCGACGCGGACGTTGAGAGCCGCCGCGCCGATGCCGATGTGGGCGGCTCGCCCCGACACGTCCTCGAGCGGAACCATCCGCTCCTCGTCGAGCAGTACGTCGATCACCGGCCCTTGGACCTCGAAGCGCCAGGGCTGGGTGTTGTGGATCGACGGCGCGTGAACGGCTGCGCTCAGCACGATGCCGATCTCGTCCTCGGTCAGTTCGCGGCTCATGTGAAGTCCTTTCCCACTCCAGCCTCTGCCCGACGGCCCGTGCCGGGCAGCGGCATACGTCCCAGGACGAGGGGGTCGTTCGGCACCGGTGGATGGGTGAGAACGGCACTGACCGGACGACCGCAAAGATCGGACGATCGAGGTGTCGGAATCGAGTGAAAGGACCAAACCATGACCACCACTCCGCATCGGAGTCATCTCCCTGCTCCCACGATGGAGCCTGATGGCGCCCGGCACCCGATCATCACCACGGCAGCCGGCCGCGCGATCGGGGCGCTGCGGATCGCGTTCGGCCTGACCTTCCTGTGGGCCTTCGTCGACAAGCTGTTCGGCCTCGGCTACGCCACCAAGTCCGGCAAGGGCTGGATCGACGGCGGCGACGTGACGGCCGGCTTCCTCAAGGGCGCGGGCGGCCCGCTCGGCAGCTTCTACCACTCACTCGCCGGTGACTGGTGGGTCAGTCCGCTGTTCATGATCGGCCTGGCCGGCATCGGCCTCGCGCTGACGCTCGGCATCGGGCTGCGGGTCGCAGCCGTCGCCGGTACCCTGCTGTACCTGCTGATGTGGACTGCGAGCATGCCGCTCGAGACCAACCCGGTCCTCGACGACCACATCCTCGGTGCGCTCACCGTGATCGTCTTCGCTCTGGTTGCCGCTGGCAACGTGTGGGGCCTGGGCAAATGGTGGAGCAGCCTGGACTTCGTCCGCAAGTACCCGTGGCTGCGGTGACCGAGATGCCGATCACCGTGAAGCCGGTGATCCACGTAGGAGTCGACGGCTCCTGGCGTGACACCGGCGCCCTGGAGTGGGCCCTGCAGGAGTCGTTGCTCCGGCAGGAGCCCCTCCAGGCGGTGCACGTGATCGACGAGCAGCTCCGGCACGTCCCAGGGTGGGAGCCGGACCTCGTCGACGACCAGGCGATGGAAGTCGTCAACGACGTCCAGAAGTACCTTGACGAGAGCCCCGGCGCGTTGGACAACGAGGCCGACCTGATGGTGGGGCCGCCGGCCAGGAAGCTGACCGAGGTCGCCGCCGGCAGCCGGATGCTGGTTGTCGGACGCCGCGGCCTCGGAACCTTCAAACGGTTGCTGATCGGGTCCACGTCGGAGGCGGTCGTGACGCAGGCCGAGGTCCCGGTGGTGGTTGTCCCGCTGCACTGGAAGCCGACCGATCACACCGGTCCCGTCCTGGTCGCGGTCGACGACACCGACGGCAACACTGCGGTGATCGACTTCGCGATCGGCGTGGCTTCCGTGCGGAAGCTGCCGGTCCGGATCCTGCACGTCTGGGACCTGCCGGCGGTCTTCAGCTGGGACGCCATGAACAATGCGGGCGTCAGTGCCGAATGGGCCGAGAACGCGCAGAAGCACTTCGAGGACGTTGCCGTCGAGTGCCGTACGAAATACCCCGGCGTGGCCATCGAGGTCGACGTACGACGTGGTCACGTCGTGGACGGCGTCGTCACGGCCGCCGAGCAGACCGACGCCCAGCTCCTGGTCGTCGGAACGCGCCGTCACACCCGGCTCGCCGCAATCCTGCTCGGGTCGGTGACGCGCGGCGTCCTGCACCACGCGACGTGCCCGCTGGCCGTCGTTCCTGTTCAAGTGTGAGGTGAGAGAAATGGCTGGCTGGAACCGGACCGGGTCCGTCGTGGTCGAGGTGGACGGCAGCGCCGAGAATCTGCGAGTGGTGGACTATGCGGCCACTGAGGCGCTGCGGTTCGGCACCGAACTGGTGCTCGTGGCGCCGTACTTGGCGCACAGCTCGTTCAACCCGATGACTCCTGGGTACGTGCCGAAGCCGCCCGCCGACCTTGCCGACGCGGCGTTGCGTGCCGCGGTCGCGCATGTGCGGCACCTGAACGGCTACGCGCTGGAGCTGGCAGCGCTCGCGGGAGAGGGATCACGAGCGCGGGTGCTCGCCCACGCGGCGCGGAAGGCGCGGATGCTGATCGTCGGGCGATCGCGCAGTCGCGGGCCGCAACGGCTGATGCACACGCAGGCGAACCTGACGTTGGCGGCGCGGGCCGGTTGCCCGCTGGTCGTCGTACCGCTGTCGTGGAAGCCGTCGCTGCTCGACCGGAAGGTTGCCGTGGGCATCGACGGTACGGCGCTGTCGACGGAGGCACTGGAGTTCGCGTTCGCCGAGACGGACGGCCGCGAGGGCGACCTGATCGTCGTGCACGCCGGACTGCCGGCCGAGCGCCCGTTCGCCGACGAGGACCCGGAATACTCCTGGATCAGCCGCGCGGACTGCCTGCTTTCCGAGACGCTCGCACCATGGACGAGCCGGTTCCCGAACGTGAAGGTCACCCGGTTCCTGAGCAGCCGCCTGCCCGCCGCGGCGCTGGTACACGAGAGCGGCGACGTCGGCCTGGTCGTGGTCGGCGCGCACACCGGCCCGCTGCCGGTCGACCCGGTTGCGCGGCGCTCGATGGCCGCGATGACCTGCCCGGTCGCGATCGTTCCGCATCACCCGACCGACACCGAGCGCAGGCAGGCGTCCCGCCGTACCGGCTCCGTCGTCACCACAGCCTGACCGAAGGAGAGACCATGTCCGCGAACGATCGTGCACTGATCGTGTACGAGACGATGTTCGGCAACACCGAGCGGATCGCGCGGGCGATCCGCGACGGTCTGCGGCAGTACGTGCCGGCCGAGACGCTGCCGGTGAATCGGGCACCGGATGTCGTGCCTGACGATGTCCGGCTGCTGGTTGTCGGGGGACCGACGCATGCCTTCTCGATGAGCCGGCTGTCGACGCGTCAGGAAGCGTGGAAGCAGGGCGACGTGGTGATGCCGGTCGAGGTCGGCATCCGCGAATGGCTCGGCGCGCTGAAGCCCGCGAGCGGGCCCGATGCGCTCCGGGTGACGACGTTCGACACCCGGATCGCCAAGGTGCGGCGGTTGCCGGGTTCGGCGGCGCGGTCGGCGGCGAAGCTGCTGCGGCGCAGGGGCTACCAGATGCTCGGTACGTCCGGGAGCTTCTTCGTGGACGACACCACCGGACCGATCGACGACGCCGAGATCGAGCGTGCGGAGCGCTGGGGCCAGGAACTCGGCCGGCTGCTGACCGGCTCGGCGCAGGTCGTCTGAGAGGAGCGGACCGGCGATGATGCATTCAACCTCTGCGGCGGCCTTCTGGTCGATCGCGATGCTGCTTGTGTGGGTCCTGCTCGTGGGCGGCGCGGCCTGGGCGACAGCCCGGCTGATCCGGCATCCCCACCGGCCGCCGCCGCCCGCACTCCCGTCCCCACTGGAGATCCTCGAGCGCCGCTTCGCCGCGGGCGAGCTGACCCGCGAAGACTTCGACGAAGCCCGCGCTCGCCTCCACGAGCACCACCTGGACCTCTGAGCGGTTCGAACTGCATCACCAGGAGCGGAACTGCATCACCAGGAGCGGATGCGGCGGCCGGTGATGCGCTGCGGTTCGATGACCATGTGGGCTTCGCGGGTGCCG
>DASSDE010000797.1:0-2595 GCA_035697365.1 Kribbella sp.
AGGTCCTCGGCGCGCGCCTTGTCCTCAGCAGCCAGGTACTTGAGCCGGTCATGTCCGTCCAGTACGGCCGGCATCACCTGAACGTCCAGGCCCCAGGCCCTGAGGTACTCCGCCCCAGCTGCGAGCCGTGCGCCGTCCACCCGCCCAGACGGCGCCACCACAGCAACCCGATCCCCACTCCGCAGCCGCCGCGGCAGCACCACGTCATTCACGCCGCAGACGCTACCAATCGACCTTGAGCGTGGTGCTCTTGGAAGTGCCGTTGACGGTTACGCCGAGTTGGGCGGTTCCTGGGCGGAGGGCGGTCAGCTGGCCAGTGGCGGGGTCGTACGACGCCACTGCCCAGAACGGCGCGGTCTTGGCGGGTCCGATGTGCATCGTTGACGAGCCCCACCAGTCGGCCGATACCGGGAACGACACTGGGACGCGGCGGTCTTCCTGAACCACAGTCGCGGCCGCTGTTGCTGTCTGACCGCGACGGAGGGCGGTGGGCGCGGCCAGCTCGAGCGAATCCACGTGCGGACGTAGCTCGACCTGGAACCACGGCCGCGAGGACTGGCTGGCCGACGTAGAGATGCCCACCAGAGCCCAGCCGGTGAAGCCGCCGGCATCCGGTGCCGCGGCGGGGCTCTTGCCCGAGTTGCCGGTCAGCGGCAGCAGGACGCCGTCGGTCCGGGTGGCGGCGAATGTGCCGGCGTGTCCGGCCATGTAGGCGGCACCCTTGCCGGTGGCCTTGCGGAAGTCGGCGAGCCACTTCACGATCATCGCAGCCTCCTTGCGGTCGCCGAGCTGCGAGTTCTGCGTCGGCGACGGGTCGTCGATCGGGTGGTGCGCCATCACGACGACGTTCCGGATCGACTTGTCGTGCGCCGCGTCGTCGAGCTGCTTGTGCAGGTCGAGGATCTGGTCGAAGCCGCCGGCCCGCAGCGATCCGAGCGACGAGTCCCGCAGTACGAACCTGGTGCCCTTGTGGTCGAAGGAGCTGGTCGCGTTGCCGAAGACCTTCTTCCACTCCGACAGATCGCCCGGTCCGTACGTCTCGTGGTTGCCCGGGACGTAGTACAGCGGCACCTTGCCGGCCACCTCTTCGTCGATGATCTGCTTGGCCAGCGCGATGTCCGGCCCGAACGCCCGGTCGACGAAGTCACCGTTGATGACCAGGAAGTCCGGCTGCTGCGCGAGTGCCTCGCGGATCGTTCGGCGGGCCTGCTTCACGTAGTCCGAGTTCGGGTCGTCGGAGGTGAACTGGGCATCGGACATGACCGCGAACCGCCAGCGGTCGCCGGTCTGCACGGTCCCGTCGGTGACCACCATCGGGTCGATCACCTTCGCGGGCGGGTCGAGCGTGACCGGCGGCGCGCTGCGGACGGTCAGGTCGTCGATCACGATCCGGCCCGAGTACTGCCGGGTCGGCGAGGTCTCGACCACGTAGATCCGCCAGAACCGCAGCGGCATTGCCAGGCCCGGCGGGACGTCCGCCTCGACGTATTTCCAGCCCGTCCAGTCGACGGCGGCGGCCAGGTTGAGCGTCTGCGCCGTACCGCCCGCGGCGTCGTAGGCGTTGGCGCGCAGCCAGGCGCCCTTGCCGTCGCCGTACACCCAGGCGCCGAGCTTCTGCGGCTGACCGGGCAGGGTCTGCTGCGGAGTCTGCGACAGGTACGCCGCGCGCGTGGCGGTGCTGCCCGTCAACGAGTAGTCGAGCGCGATCGCCTGCCCGCCGTCGTGCCCTTCCGCAGCGGAGCGTGACGCGGTGGCGGCGCCGACCGGTACGGCGTTCGCGGCCCACTTGCTCACGTCGTCGAGCTCGTCGACGACCGTACTCGCGAGGCCCGCGGTGACACTGAGCTGCGTGGTCAGCTTGCCGACCGTCGCGGTGACCACTGCCGACGTCGCTTCGTTGCTCACGGCACTGGCCTCGAAACCATTGCCCTTCGCAACAATCTTGACCAGCGCCGGGTCGTAGCTGAGCTTGACGTCGCGCGGCTCGACCCAGGTGGAGAACCCATCGGCGTCGTACCCGTCGATCTCGAAGAATCCCTTGGCCCCGGCGTCGGCGAGCGACACCTGACGGGTGCTGGGCGCGAGGCGGGTCGGCGTACCGAGGACAGTCATCGGGAACCTTCCGTTCGCGGTGCCGCGGGTGGCCGTGACGATCACGTCGCCGGCGCGGCGGCCGGTCACGACACCGTGCTGATCGACGCGGACGTTGCTGCCGGCGTACCAGAGCGGTGTGCCGGCCGCGGGAGCGTACGTCTCGTCGTAACCGGTCGCGGTGAGGACGCGGCTCAGGCCCGTGAGGACGCGGGAGCTGCGCGAGATGTCGGTGTCCGGGCTCTCCGTCGAGGTGCCGACAGACTCGACGCGGTAGCCCTTCAGCCGGCCGCTGCCCTTGACCGGGAGCAGGCCGAGGCCGTTCGGGATCAGCCGCTCGCTGCCGTCGGACGGGTCGTTGACGACGTCCGGCGTGACCTTGCCCGGCGTCCGCGCGAGCATCGTCGAGGAGCCGCCGCCGTCCAGGTTGAGCGCGTCGTCAGCCCCGAGGCTGATCATCAGGTCGCCCATTTCCTTGAGCGACAGGCCGCGGGAGCCGGTCGC
>DASSDE010000798.1:0-14232 GCA_035697365.1 Kribbella sp.
GATGTTCTCGTCGGCGCGCATCACGTTGGTCAGCGGCAGGGCGTGCGAGGTCGGCGGGATGTCGTCCGCCGCCACCTGGCTGACCTGCCCGACCAAGGTGATGATCTGGTCGAGCTGGGGGGCGAGGTGGTCGAGCTCGGCGTCGGAGAGCTCGATCCGCGCCAGTCGCGCCAGGTGCGCGACCTCTTCGCGGGTAATCGATGGCATGAACTGATCCAATGGTTCGCAGGACTTCCACGGCGTTTTCCGCCGGACCCCAGCCATCCTAGTGGGCCGCTGTGACAGGCAGATTTCCGCGCCCTGTGAGCTGTGGACAGGAGAGGTATGAGATGGGTCGGCGTGTCTGTTCCTACCGCTCTGTAACATGGGCGGCGACAAGGCGTTACGCGCAAGGTGATCGGCTGGGAGATGATCGTTCGGTGTTCCTGCTGCGCTTGATCATCCCCGACCGCCCGGGTTCGCTGGGCACGGTCGCGACCGCCCTCGGTGAGGTGAACGCCGACATCCACGCGATCGAGATCGTCGAGCACCGCCGGGAGAACGGCACCGCGGTTGACGACATCGTGGTCGACCTGCCACCGGGCGTGCTGCCGGACCGCCTGGTGTCGGCGTGCAACAGCGTCGAGGACGTCGAGGTGATCTGGTTCTCCCGGTACGGCGCCGGTGGCGGCCTGCACATGGACCTCGAGGCGGTCGAGCAGATGACGTCCGCGCCCGCCGATGCGATCGACATCCTGGTCGAGCAGTCGCCCGCGGTCCTGCACGCCGACTGGGCCGCGCTGCTCGACGGCACCGGCAGCGAGGTGAAGGTCGCGCTGGAGACCAGCGCGACGCCGGAGTTCGGCGACATGGCCGGTCAGTGGCTCCCGATGGAGAAGGCGACCACCTTGGAAGCCCCGGACCACAAGGGTCTCTCGGAGTCGGTACTGGTCGCGGCGCCGCTGGAGTCCGGCCGCCGGATCCTCGTGATCGGCCGCCGCGGGGGTCCCGAGTTCCTCGGCTCCGAGGTCGCCCGCCTGTCCTACCTGGCCTCGCTCGCCGTCACCATCCGCGCCACCGCCTGACAGCGGTACGGCAACGAGCCGGATATCCGCTGGTGGTGGGGGTTCTCCTCTGGTGTGCGAGTGAAGAACCCTCCACAGCAGCGGATATCCGGCTCTCCTGTCGTATGTGTGGGTGGATCGACGGCAGGCGGGCGTGGGGTTTCGGACGAAACTGGTGGGCTGGGACAGCTAGCCGGGACCGCCCACAGGCGACGACCTTCCATCCCCACCACTGGCTGTCCGAACCCACCACTGGCTGTCCGAACCCTCCGCCACCGCTAGGCGGATTCGCTGGTGCCGGCGCCGCGCGGTCGTCCGCAGGAGGTAGCAGGGGCCGGTTATCTACTCGTGGTGTGGGTTCTCTGCTCGTACACCGGTGGAGAACCCTCAACGCGAGTGGATATCCCGTGCTCCTGCGGGGGTGTGTGCGTGGATCGGCGGTCACCCCGCGCGAGGGCGGGTCCCGGGATCCCGGGACGAACCTGGAGGGTTAGGACAAGTAACCGGGACCGCGGACAGGCAACAACATGTCCGCACCCACCACTGTCTGTCCGAACCCTCCGCACCCAGCCACCCGGCCTACCACACGCGGCGGGAGTGCCGAAAACCCCCGCTCGGCTGAGCGGGGGTTCTCGTTGCGTGTGCCTCAGGTGAACTGGAAGTAGGCGAGCGCCCACAGGCCGGCGATGACCAGCAGCACGACCACGCCGATCAGCGAGACGATCAGGATCGCCTGGGTGTTGCTGCCGTTCCGGTCCGGGAGGTCGAACTGGGTGGGGCCCCAGGGCCCACCGCCGTCGACCCGCTGGAGCGCCTCGGGCGGCGGCTGCGCCACCGTCCGGGACTCCCGCTTCTCCCGGGGGAACTTCACATCCGGCCTCCGAACCTCAGGCGTAGAAGGTCTCGTACTCGATCGACACCCGCTGCGACCCGTAGTTGCCCGAGGTGTCGCCGTCGATCTGGACCATCCAGCCGCCGACATAAGCAGCGTACTGCTTGCCGTCGTTGTGTGCCTCGATGTACGCCTTCACCGCGGCCGCGTTACCGCCCTTGAGGACACCGAACGCGTCGGCCATCACGGTCTTCATGCTGGACTTCACCTGGTTGCCGTCGGCGGACACACTCAGCTCGATGTCCTTGATGCCCTTGGTACCGCTGGCATAGAAGAACACGCGCTGGGAGCCGTACTCACCGACCTCCTTGCGGCACGAACTGGTGCAGACGTACGACTTCGCCTTCAGCGCCGCGGTCATCTGCGCCGCCGTGGTGTCGAAGGTCTGGTCCGGAACGTCCAGCGACTCCTCGCCGGACTTGTGGCCGGACAGCCGCAGGCTCGACCCGGAGTTGCTCATCTGGAACTGGCCCCAGTTGGTGCTGACCTCTTCCGAGCGCTGACCGGTCTTCACCGCGTCCTGGACCTTGGTCACCGCGTCGGCACCGAACGTGTCGTTGCCGACCGCCTGCAGCACCTGGCCGAACGCGACCTGGGCGTTGTTGTTGTTGTCATCGTCCTGGGTCTCCACCCGGACCGCGACGATGCTGCCGTCGGACTTGAACTGGAAGATCGCCTCAGCCTGCTTGGCGCCCTCGTACTTGAAGCAGCCGCGGTGGGCGCCCTGCCCGGTGTTGAACAGATCGCTGCAGCCGAAGCCCATGCCCTGCAGCTTGTCGGTGATGGCTTTCGCCTGACCGGTCGCGTTGCCGAGCTCGGTGCCGGAACCCGGGCTGGTGCCCGTGGACGGGGACGACGAGGTCTTCGGGTCGCCACCCCCGGTCGGCTGACCGCTGGTCGGCTGGCTTTCCGGGGTGTCGTCACCGCCGAACGCGTGGATGCCGAGGAAGACCAGCAGGCCGATCAGCACGATGCCGACCACGCCACCGCCGATCACCAGCGGCATCTTCTCCTTGCTGATGCCACCTGGCCCCTTGGAACCGTCGCCCGGACCGCCCGGCTGCCACCGGCCCGGCTGACCACCCTGCTGCTGGTGCCAACCGCCCTGTTGCTGCTGCTGTCGCTGGCCCCACGACTGCTGCTGGTAGGCGCCACCGCCCTGCTGCTGCGACTGCTGACCCCAGCCACCACCCTGCTGCTGACCCGGCTGCCCGTGCTGCCCAGGCTGGCCCTGCTGGGTGGGCTGCTGTCCCCAGCCACCCTGCTGCGGCCGGTCCTGCTGGGGCGGCTGCCCCTGCTGCGGCTGACCTGGCTGGCCGTGCTGCTGCGGCTGCTGTGGTTGGCCGTGCTGCTGAGGCTGCTGTGGGGGCTGACCCCATCCACCACCCTGAGCAGGTGGCTGCTGTCCCCAACCGCCCTGTTGCGGCGGCTGGTTCTGAGGCGGCTGCTGGCCACCCTGTCCCCCGTGCCCGCCTGGCTGGCCCCCCGGCTGCCCAGGACCCCATGGTCCCTGCGGCGGCGTCGTCATATGTCGCTCCTTCTGGCCCAGATCTCGACGTGCAAAGTTAACAGTCGGACGGCTCAGCCCCGTTGCCGGATCCGCTCGCCGCGAAAAACTCCGAAAGACCTCGAAATGACCTAAGACTCCGACCGAGTCTCCGGCGTCGGAGTCACTGCCACTGCGGCAGCCGCCTCGGCACCGTCGTCGAGCAGCACCTGGAAGCCGGCCGCGTCCAGGATCGGTACGCCGAGTTGCACCGCCTTGTCGTACTTCGAGCCCGGCGAGTCACCGACCACCACGAACGACGTCTTCTTCGACACCGAACTCGCGGCCTTCCCGCCGCGCCCGACGATCGCCTCGGTCGCCTCGTCGCGGCTGAACCCCTCGACGGTCCCGGTCACCACGACCGACAGCCCGGTCAGGATCTGCGGCAGCGTCGGACCGGTGCGCTCCTCGCGCATCACCACGCCGGAGGCCTGCCACTTGTCCACGATCGCCTGGTGCCACGGCACCTGGAACCACTCGATCATCGCCTGCGCGATGGTCGGCCCGACGCCCTCGATCTCGGCCAGTTGCTCCTCGCTCGCGGCCCGGACGTCGTCCATGGTGCCGAACACCTCGGTCAGCGCGGCGGCCGCGGTCGGGCCGACATGCCGGATCGACAGCGCGACCATCACCCGCGACAGCGGCTTGGCCTTGGCTTCCTCGAGGTTGGCCAGCAGTTTGCGCGCGTTCGCCGACAGGGCGCCGGCCTTGGTGGTGAAGAACGCGCTCGCGGCCAGCTTCTCCTCGGTCAGCGCGAACAGGTCGCCCTCGTCGACGATCAGCTCGCCGCGGATCAAGGCGTCGGCCGCCTTGAACCCGAGCCCCTCGATGTCGAACGCGGACCGCCCGGCCAGGTAGAACAGCCGCTCCCGCAGCTGGCCCTGGCAGTACTGCGAGTTGGGGCAGCGGATGTCGACGTCCGACTCCTTGGCCGGCGCCAGCACCGTGTTGCACCACGGGCAGCGCGTCGGCATCACCCAGGCCGGCAGGCTCTTCGGGCGCAGGTCGACCACCGGCCCGAGCACCTCGGGGATCACGTCGCCGGCCTTCCGCAGTACGACCGTGTCGCCCGGGCGGACGTCCTTGCGGGCGACCTCCTTGGCGTTGTGGAGCGTCGCGTACTCGACGGTGGAGCCGGCCACCCGGACCGGCTCCATGTGCGCGAACGGGGTGACCCGGCCGGTACGGCCGACGTTCACCTCGATCTCGATGAGCTTGGTGTTCACCTCTTCGGGCGGGTACTTGTACGCGATCGCCCAGCGCGGGGCGCTCGAGGTCGACCCGAGCGCGCGCTGCAGGTCGAGCTCGTCGATCTTCACCACGACGCCGTCGATCTCGTGGTCCACCGAGTGCCGGTTCTCGCCGTAGTACGCGATGAACTCGTTGACCTCGTCGAGCGTGCCGACCCGGCGGGCGCGGTCGCTGACCGGCAGCCCCCAGGCCTTCAACTGGTCGTACGCCGTGGAGAGCCGGTCGAAGCGATGCCCGTCGACCTTGCCGAGGCCGTGCACGACGAACCGCAGCGGCCGCACGGCCGACACCCGCGGATCCTTCTGCCGCAGCGATCCGGCCGCGCTGTTCCGCGGGTTGGAGAACACGTCCTTGCCGGCCTCGACGAGCTGCGCGTTCAGCTCCTCGAAGTCCTCGACGCGGAAGTAGACCTCGCCGCGGACCTCCAGGAAGGCGGGCAGGTCGTCGCCTTGGAGCTGCTCCGGGATGCTCTTGATGGTCCGCACGTTCGGCGTGACGTCCTCGCCGGTACGGCCGTCGCCGCGGGTCGCGCCGGTGACCAGCTTGCCGTTCTCGTAGATCAGGTCGAGGGCGAGGCCGTCCACCTTGAGCTCGCAGAGGAACCCGCTGTCGTGGATCTGCCGGACGGTGACCTCACGCTCCAGCCGTTTCGCCCAGGCCTCCATCTGCTCGGGCGAGAACGCGTTGCCCAGGCTCTCCATCCGCATCGGGTGCTGGACCGCGGTGAACAGGGTCGAGATCGGCGCGCCGACCTTCTGGGTGGGCGAGTCCGGCGTGCGGAGCTCCGGATACTGCTCCTCGAGGCCCTGCAGCTCGTGCATCAGCGCGTCGAAGTCGGCGTCCGAGATGATCGGGCTGGCCAGGTAGTACCGCGCGCGGTGGTCCTCGATCTCCTGGCTCAACCCGGCATGCCGCGTCCGAACCTCGGCAGGCGCCCCCATGTTCTCGCTCATAAGAAGAAGTTACAGGGGTGTACCGACAGTTTTGGCTATTCGTCGGCGGCTTCGGCCACTACGTCGGCGATGTCTCGGAGGAGCTTGAGTCGCGCTCTGGCGTCGGACGGTGACGGTGCGGCCGCGAGACCGCAGGCCGGGGTGATGACGACCTGCTTCAGCAGCTCCGGGTCCAGACCGAGCTCCCGCCAACGCCGGATCAGCAGCTCGGCCCCCTGCTCAGCCTTCGGCAACGCACCTGTGGTCGCCACGACGCCCGCGTAGACGGCGGTGCCGGCCTCGGCCGCAGCCGCGACCTGGTCCCACGCCGCGCTGTTGAGCAACGACACGTCCACAGCGATCCCAGCAGCGTCGGCCTTGGTGAACACCTCGATAGGCGGTCGTGCCGCGCAACAGTGCACAACAGTAGGCGCCACAGTGGTGAACGGACTCAACAGCTCCACCGCACCAGGCCCGTCAACGGACCGGTGCTTGCTCCAACCGGACGCTGTCGGCACAGCACCAGCCAGTACCGCGGGAAGCCCAGGCTCGTCCACCTGTAGCACCACGTCCGCACCTGGCACCCGCTTGCGCACCTCGGCCACGTGCTGCTCCACGCCGTACGCCAGCGCCTGTGCCAGATCCCGACGCGCACCGTGGTCCGCCAGGACCTTGTCACCGCGCGGCCGCTCCACCGCGGCAGCCAGGGTCCACGGCCCAGTGACCTGTACTTTCAGCCGCCCTTCGTAACCGTCGGCGTACTCCTCCAGCACGTCCAGGTCCTCCTGCAGCAATGCCCGTGCGCGCCGCTGGTCCAGGCTGGCCCGCGCGTCCCCACCACCGGTCAGCCGCCACCCGACCGGCTGCAGGTCAGCAGCCAGCTCGGTCAGCACGGCGACGGACCGGCTGATCATGTCGCCGTACGGGCGCGCCGGAAGCTCCGGCAGGAACGGGAGGTCGACCAACTCGAGTACCGCACGCATCCACTCGCGGATGTCTTCACCCGGGACCGAGCCGAGTCCCGTGGTGGTCATACGGTCGCCGCGATGCGCTGGACGGTGTCGATCGTTGCCGAACCGATCACTCGCGTCCCGTCGTACAGCACGACCGCCTGCCCAGGTGCGACGGCAGAGGTCGGCTCGTCGAAGGAGACCTGCACGCGATCACCCTGAACTGTTGCGACCACAGGGACCTGCTCGCCATGGGCCCTGAGCTGGGCGAACGCGTTCAACTGGCTGATCGGCGCAGGGCCGCACCATCGGGGCTTGGAGGCGGTGAGCTCGGAGACGGCCAGCTCGGCGCGGGAGCCGACGGTGACGGTACGGTCCACCGGGCTGATGTCCAGGACGAACCGCGGCTTGCCGTCGGCGGCCGGGGTACCGATCTTCAGCCCCTTGCGCTGCCCGATCGTGAAGCTGTGGGTTCCGGAGTGCTCGCCGAGCTTGTTGCCCTGCGCATCGACGATGTCGCCGGGCGCCTCGCCGAGCTGCGCCCCGAGGAACCCGGCGGTGTTGCCGTCGGCAATGAAGCAGATGTCGTGGCTGTCCGGCTTGGCGGCCACCGACAGCCCGCGCCGCTCGGCCTCCTCGCGGACCTCGGTCTTCACGGTGTCACCGAGCGGGAAGAACGCGTGCGCGAGCTGCGCCTGGGTCAGGACGCCGAGCACGTACGACTGGTCCTTGGCCGGGTCCACCGCCCGGTGCAACTCGCGGGCACCGTCGGCAGTGTCGACGATCCGCGCGTAGTGCCCGGTGGCGACCGCGTCGAAGCCGAGCGCGAGCGCCCGCTCCAGGACGGCGCTGAACTTGACCTTCTCGTTGCACCGCAGGCACGGGTTCGGCGTGCGGCCGGCGGCGTACTCACTGACGAAGTCCTCGACCACGTCCGCGTGGAACCGCTCTGCCAGGTCCCAGACGTAGAACGGGATACCGATCACGTCGGCGGCGCGGCGTGCGTCCCGGGAGTCCTCGATCGTGCAGCAGCCCCGCGCCCCGCTCCGGTACGACTGCGGGTTGCGGCTGAGCGCCAGGTGCACACCGGTCACGTCATGCCCGGCCTCGGCCATCCGCGCGGCCGCGACGGCGGAGTCGACCCCGCCGGACATGGCTGCGAGTACCCGCATCAGTTGTTCCTTCCTACGTTCTGCAGACCGGCGGACTTCGCGCGCTCCGCTACCGGTCCGATGTTGTCCAGGACCGCGTCGACGTCGGCCTGGGTCGAAGTGTGCCCGAGGGTGAACCGGAGCGAGCCGCGGGCCCGCTGGTCGTCGTACCCCATGGCGAGCAGCACGTGGCTCGGCTCGGCCACCCCTGCATTGCACGCGGACCCGGTGGACACCTCGATCCCCCGTGCGTCGAGCAGCAGCAACAGCGAGTCGCCCTCGCAGTCGCTGAAGGACAAGTGTGCGTTACCGGGCAAGCGGCCGACAGGGTCCCCGGAGAGCTTGGCTCCCTCGACGGTGCTGATGATGCCGTGGATGAGCGTGTCGCGCAGCTCGCTCAGCCGCGCCGCCTCGTCCGCCTGGTGCTTGATCGCGTGCTCCGCGGCCACCGCGAACCCAGCGGTCGCCGGGACGTCGAGAGTACCGGACCGGACGTCCCGCTCCTGTCCCCCGCCGTGCAGGATCGGCGTCAGCTGTGTCTCCTTGTGGATGACGAGCGCCCCGATCCCGTACGGACCGCCGAGCTTGTGCGCGGAGACCGTCATCGCGTCCACCCCGAGCGCACTGAAGTCCACCGGCACCTGCCCGATCGCCTGCACGGCGTCGGTGTGCACAGGGATGCCGTACTCCTGGGCGACCGCGGCCACGTCCTGGATCGGCTGGAGCGTCCCGACCTCGTTGTTCGCCATCATCAGCGTGACGAACGACACGGACTCCGGGTCCCGTTCCACGGCCCGCCGGACGTCGTCCGGGCGGACCCGGCCGAGCTCGTCAACACCGAGCCACTCGATCTCGGCCTGCTCGTGCTGTCCGAGCCAGACGGCCGGGTCCAGGACCGCGTGGTGCTCGATGCCGCTGAGCAGGATCCGGCGCCGGCGTGGGTCCCCGGCCAGGCGGGACCACCACAGGCCCTTGAGCGCGAGGTTGTCCGCCTCCGTACCGCCCGAGGTGAAGACGATCTCGCTCGGCTGCGCGCCGAGCGCGGCGGCGATCGACTCGCGCGCCTCCTCGACCGTCCGCCGTGCGCACCGTCCGGAGCCGTGCAGGGACGACGCGTTACCGGTGCGGGCGAGGTGCTGGGTCATCGCCTCGATCGCGGCCGGGAGCATCGGGGTCGTCGCCGCGTGGTCCAGGTACACCGTTCGGCGGTCGGAGGAAGTCATGTCGGTTTCAAGAGTATGTCCGCCGCGGATGTTCCCGCTCCCCGGGACCGCCCGCGGCCGCGGCGACGGGCGCCCGGACCCGGCTTCGTCCGGCCGGACGAAATCGGGGGCGGCGGTTGTCCGGTGCGACGAATACTGCGGCGCACCGGCGCGCCTAGCGTCGGTGCATGGCGACTCTGAGCGAGATCGAGACGTGGCTACAAGACCGGCTGGCGACGCTGCTCGCCGAGCATCAGGTCCCCGGGGCGGCGGTCGGCGTACTGCTGGGCGACGAGGTGGTCGACCACGCGGCCGGTGTGCTGAGCAGATCGACCGGCGTCGAGGCGACGGCCGACTCGGTGTTCCAGATCGGGTCGATCACCAAGGTCTGGACGACGACGCTGGTCATGCAGCTCGTCGACGAGGGCAAGGTCGACCTGGATCGGCCGATCCGCTCGTACCTGCCCGAGTTCGTCATCGCGGACGAGACCGCGGCGGCCGTGATCACCACCCGGCAACTGCTCTGCCACACCGCGGGGTTCGAGGGCGACATCTTCAACGAGACCGGCAAGGGTGACGACGCCGTCGAGAAGTTCGTCGCCACGCTGGCCACGACCACACAGCTCTTCCCGCCCGGCGAGATGTTCTCGTACAACAACGCGGGCTTCGCGGTCCTCGGCCGCCTGGTCGAGGTGCTGCGGGGCACCTCGTACGACGCCGCGCTGCGCGAGCACCTGTTCACGCCGCTCGGCCTGGCCCACGCCGCGGGCGATCCGTACGAGGCGATCCTGCACCGCGCCGCGGTCGGGCACATCCGGCCGGAGCCCGAGGCCGACCCGGTGCCGGCGCCGATGTGGGCGATGACCCGGGGTATGGCTCCCGCGGGCGCGATGCTCGCGATGAGCGCCCGCGACCTGCTGACGTTCGCGAAGCTGCACCTGGACGGCGGAGCAGACGTCCTCAGCGCAGCCGGTGTCACGGCCATGCAGGAACCACAGGTGAAGCTGCCGGCGCTCGGCATGATGGGCGAGTCGTGGGGACTCGGCTGGGAGCTGTTCGACTTCGACGGCACCCGGGTGTTCGGCCACGACGGCGGCACGATCGGCCAGAACGCCTTCCTCCGCGTGCTTCCCGAGCACGGTCTCGCGATCGCACTGCTGACCAACGGCGGCGGCACCATCGAGGTCTACCGCGCCGTCTTCGAACACCTCCTCGACGAGCTTGCCGGCGTCACGCTCCCCGCCATGCCGACCCCACCGGCCGAGCCGGTCCCGGTGGACGTGACCCGGTTCCTCGGCACCTACAGCTGCGAGGTCGCCGACGTCACCGTCCGGCAGGACGAGGACGGGAAGCTCTGGCTCGACCAGGTCCCGAAGGGCATCTTCACCGAGCTCGGGCCGACTCCGGAGCCGGTCGAACTGGTCGGCCGCGACGAGCAGAGCCTGATCGCGGTCAAGGCCGAGAACGGCATGCACCAGCCGCACGTCTTCGTCGGCGACGACGGCTCCGGCCGTGCCCTGTACCTGCACAGCGGCCGGGCCCTGCGCCGCGCGTCCGCCTGAGTCCTCGGAGGCATTCATGAGATCGGTACGCACCGCCCTCGCGGCCGGAGCCCTGGTCACCGGACTGGCTCTGTCCGCCTGCAGCTCCGGCGACCAGACCGCCGGCACGGCCCAGGCCGCCGAAGGCAAGACCCTGACCATGGCGATCAACGCCGACCCCGGCAACCTCGATCCACAGTTCACCTCGTTGTCGGTCACCATGCAGGTCGACTGGTTCCTGTACGACTCGTTGGTCGGCATCAGTCCGGACGGCAAGCAGGTGCCCGGTCTCGCGGCGACGTTCGAAGGCAACAGCACCACCGCGAAGTACACGCTGCGCAAGGGCGTCACCTGTGCGGACGGCAGCCCCCTGACGGCCAGTACGGTCGCGGAGAACATCAACTTCGTCGGCAACCCGGCCAGCAAGTCGACCCGGATCGGCGTCTTCGTCCCAGCCGGCGCCAAGGCCACCGCGGATGATGCAACCGGTACGGTCACCGTCACAGCGCCTGCTCCGGACGCGTTCCTGGTCCGGAACGTCGGCGGCCTGCACATCGTGTGCAGCAAGGGGATGAAGGACCGCAGCATCCTCAAACAGGCGTCCGACGGCACCGGTATGTACACGGTCGCGGAGGCCGTCCCGGGCGATCACTACACGCTCACCCGGCGCAAGGAGTACGCCTGGGGTCCGGGCGACTTCAAGCAGGGCCAGGCCGGGCTGCCGGACAAGGTCGTACTGAAGGTGGTCAGCAACGAGACCACGGCGGCGAACCTGCTGCTCTCCGGTCAGGTCAACATCGTCGCGATCGCCGGACCGGACAAGCAGCGGCTGCAGGCCCAGAAGACCTTCCAGCGCGAGGCAGGTACCCCACTGGGTGAGCTCTGGTTCAACCAGAAGGCGGGTCTGCCCACTGCGGACCTCGCCGTCCGCACAGCACTCACGCAGGCCCTCGATCTCACCCAGCTCGGCAAGGTCCTCACCAGTGGGACCGGCACGCCGACAACCCGGTTGGTTGCCCCCGGCATGGGTCCGTGTTCGGAGGACACCGTCACCGGCAACCTGCCCGCACACGACCTGGACGCCGCCAAGGCCGGGCTGGACGCTGCCGGCTGGAAAGCCGGCTCCGACGGTATCCGGGAGAAGGCCGGTGCCAAGCTCGCCGTTGTCTTCTACTACCCGACCAGCCTGGGCCCCACGATGCAGTCAGGTGCCGAGCTGTTCCAGAAGGCGTGGACCGAGCTCGGTGTGAAGGTCTCGCTCAAGCCCGTCTCCACTGCTGAGATCAGTACGGTCGTCCTGGCCGGTCAAGGCACTTGGCACGCCGGCTTGATCCCGCTGACGGTCTCCCTGCCCAGTCAACTGGTCAGCTTCCTGTCCGGTACGACTCCGCCGAACGGCAGCAATTTCTCCGGGATCAAGAACCCGCAGTACGACGCCGCCGTCCGCAAGGCCGCTGCCGTACCGGGAGCCGACGGCTGCGCCGACTGGGCGACGGGTGAGCGGGCACTGTTCAAGCAGGTCAACCTGGTGCCGTTCGTCAACGCGACCGTACCGATCTTCGGCAAGGGCGCCACGTTCGACCTGAGCGAGGGAAGCGTGCTGCCGTCGTCGATCAAGATGCTGGGTTGAGCCCGTGACGACCACCGTCAGCGTTCCGCCCCTGACAGCTCATCCGTGGCTCGGCTTCGCCGTGCGACGGCTGGGCCGGCTGGCGGGCTCCGTCCTCGTACTGGTCAGCGCCGCGTTCCTGATGATCCATCTGATCCCGGGTGACCCGGTACGCGGCGCACTGGGACCAGCAGCTGCCCAGAGCGTCGTCGACGCCCAGCGCGCCTCGCTGGGCCTCGACGACCCACTCTGGCAGCAGTACCTGAACTTCCTGCACCACCTGGTCACCGGCAACCTCGGTACGTCGATCACAACCGGCCTACCGGTCTCCGACGTGATCAGGGACCGACTGCCTGCAACGGTCGAACTTGCCGTCGCAGCGTTCCTCCTGGCGGTCCTGATCGCAGTACCCCTCGGCCTGGTGATGGCAGTCCTCACCCGCGCTGGGCGGCGGCCGCACACCGAGCTGGGCTTCACCTCGGTCGCCGTGGTGCTGGCCGCGATCCCAGAGTTCCTACTGGCCGTGGGACTCGTGTATGTCTTCGCTGTCACGCTGCACTGGTTCCCAGTAGCGGGTCGTGGCAGCGTGGCGTCGTACGTGCTGCCTGTCCTGTCGCTGGCGGTCGGTCCCGCGGCCGTGCTGGCTCGGATCTGTCGCGTCGAGCTGCTCGCCGTACTGCAGACGGACTATTTGCGTACGGCACGCGCGAAGCGGTTGCCCGCGGCAGCCGTGTATCTGCGGCATGCGCTGCCGAACGCGGTGACCGCCACGATCACGCTGGGCGGTCTGCTGCTCGGTGGCATGGTCGCCGGGACCGTACTGGTCGAGAACGTCTTCGGCTGGCCGGGTCTCGGCAGCACCATCGTGTCCTCGATCCTCGCCAAGGACTACCCGCTGGTGCAGGGTGTAGTGCTGGTGTACGGCGTCGGCGTCCTCCTGGTGAACCTGGCCGTCGACGTGACGCTTGCCCTGCTCGATCCCCGATCTACCATCCGGGAGAGCTGATGCGTCGTTGGACAGCCGTACTGCGGACTCCGGTCGGCTTGGGTGCCGGCCTGCTCCTTCTCGGGGTCCTGCTGCTCGCCCTGCTCGCTCCGGTCCTCTGGTCGCACCAGGCGAATGCCATCGACACCGATCACCTGCTGCAGGGGTCGTCGGCGAAACACTGGCTCGGTACGGACAACCTCGGCCGCGACATCTTCTACCGGGTCCTGGTCGCGTCTCGTACGTCGATTCTGCTGGCACTGCTCGCGACCGCGATCGCGGTGGTCACCGGTCTCGCTCTGGGCAGCGCGCCGGCGATCCTAGGTAAACGCGGTGGCCGGGTCGCGACGACTGTCGTGAACATCGCGGTCTCCTTTCCAGGGCTGCTGCTCGCGCTGTTCTTCGCGGTCGTGTTCGGTGTCGGCGCCAAAGGCGCCGTGCTGGCCATCGGCTTCGCGGGTGCGCCGTCGTTCGCGCGGCTGACGCAGACGCTGATCGCCGGGATCGCGGAGCGAGACTTCGTCGCCGCGGCCCGGATCGCCGGCGTCGGCCGGTTCCGGATGCTCGTACGGCACATCCTGCCGAACGTCGCCGAGCCGCTGGTCGTGAACGCGACCATCGGAGCCGGCGGCACACTGCTCGCCTTCGCAGGGCTGTCGTTCATCGGGCTGGGCGTGCAGCCGCCCGCGTACGACTGGGGCCGGATGCTCGGCGAAAGCCTCAGCGGCATCTACGTGCATCCAGCCGCAGCGCTCGCTCCCGGCGTCGCCGTGGTCGTGGCTGGGCTGGCCTTCAACCTCTTCGGCGAGGCCGTGGCCAAGGGGCTCGGCGTCCAGGTGCCGCGGGCCACGTGGTCTCGTCCGACGCCGGAGGCTGCACCTGCGCGGGACACCGACCCTGACGAGGTGCTCGTGGTGCAGGACCTCGAGGTCAGCTTCCCAGGACCGGTCACACCGGTACGTGGCGTCAGCTTCACGATCCACAAGGGTGAGATCGTCGGCGTCGTCGGCGAGTCCGGCTCCGGGAAGAGCCTCACCGCGCTGGCGGTCGCGCAGCTGATCGAACAGCCGGGGCAGGTCCGGGCCGCCGAGCTCTCGTTTCTGGGCGCGCCACTGCTCGGCAGCATTGCG
>DASSDE010000799.1:0-8706 GCA_035697365.1 Kribbella sp.
CCGGTCCGGAGGGACCTCTGCCAGGACACAGACCCGCGTGCTCGTAGCAACAATCCAGTGACACCCGAGACCCCCGCGCCATACACCTGCAACGGGCTCGCCCGCACCAGTGTGTGTCGACGTCACCGGACGGCACCACCAATTCTCATCAACCAGTGAAGCGATCGAAGATCGCAAGCCCGATACACCTGGTGCACCACCGGAAGTAGCTCGGGTCGGCCTGACCGCCCCGGCGCGGGTACCCCCTTCGGGTGGGTGTGACTATGAGCCTGCATAAGCTCACGGCCGGGTCGGGCTATGACTACCTGACGCGGCAGGTTGCGGCGCTGGACGCGACCGAGAAGGGTCACGTCGGGCTGGCGGCGTACTACACCGAACGGAGCGAATCTCCGGGGGTTTGGGTCGGTTCTGGCCTGGGCGGCATTGACGGGTTGCAGGTCGGCGATCCGGTGTCCGCGGAGCAGATGCGGGCTCTGTTCGGCTGCGGGATGCATCCGCTGGCAGAGGCCCGGCTGCAGCAGCTGGACGGATCGAACCTGACGCGCCGCGACTTCGAGAACGTCATGCGGCTCGGCGTTCCGTTCCGGAACTTGGACGAGACTTCGGCGTTCCGGGTCGAGGTGGCCAAGCGGATCGCCGATCTGAACGATGCGGTCGCCGAGCCCGCCGATGCCGCGGCCGCGGCGGCGGATCGGGCGAGGATCCGGACCGACGTGGCGAATGAGTTCTTCCGCGCCGAGCACGACCGGGATCCGGTCGATGCCCGGGAGTTGGCCGGTCAGATCGCCAAGGACTCACGGCCCCGTGCCCAGACTGTCGCCGGGTATGACTTGACGTTCTCGCCGGTGAAGTCGGTGTCGACGCTGTGGGCAGTCGCTGACCCGAGGGTGGCGGCGGTGATTGAACAGGCCCATCGAGCCGCCGTTCACGACGCGTTGCGGTTCATCGAGGAGCATGCATTGTTCACCCGGACCGGCGCTCAGGGGATCCGGCAGGTCGACGTCCGTGGTTTGGTCGCGACGGCGTTTACCCACCGGGACAGCAGGGCCGGCGATCCGGATCTGCACACCCACGTCGCAGCGGCGAACAAAGTGCAGACCCTCGACGGCCGCTGGTTAGCCATTGACGGCCGGGTCTTGTTTAAGGCGAAAGTGGCCGCGTCGGAGACCTACAACACCGCCCTCGAGCGGCATCTGCATGACGCGCTCGGAGTTCGGTTCGCCGAACGGATCGGCACCGACCCAGCGAAGCGGCCGATCCGGGAGATCGTCGGCGTTGACCTCCGGCTGATGGAGCGCTGGTCGACTCGCCGCGCCAGGATCAACAGCCGGCGCGGCGAGCTGGCCGTCCAGTTTCAAACCGACCATGGCCGGCCACCCACCCCAGTCGAAGCACTCAACCTGGCCCAGCAGGCCACGCTGGAAACCCGTGACGCCAAACACGAACCCCGCTCCGAAGCCGAACAACGCCGCGTCTGGCTGGCCGAGGCGGCGGCAGTCCTCGGCGGCCGCGGCGCCATCACCGCGATGATCGCCACCGCATTCGCCCCCGACGCGGAGACCGCCCGCGTCGCGGATGCCAGGTGGGTCGCCCAGACCGCCGATCGGATTGTGTCGGTGATGGAGGACAGCCGAGCGACCTGGCAGATGTGGCACGTCCGCGCCGAAGCCGAACGGCAGATCCGCACGATCAACCTCCCTGCCGAGCAGGCGAACACCCTGGTCGAGCTCCTCGTGGACGAGGTGCTCGACTACCGGTCGATAGCCCTGACGGCCCCGCCAGATGGCATCGAAGAACCAGAGGCACTGCGGCGGGCGGACGGGTCATCGGTGTACACCGTCGCCGGCGCCGACCGGTACACCTCGCAGCGGATTCTCGACGCCGAGCAGCGTCTGGTCGCCGCCGCCGGCCGCTGGGACGGGTCCGTTATCCACCCGTCGGCGGTGGAGTTGGCGATGCTCGAGCTGGCCGCGAATGGTACCGCCCTTGATGCCGGGCAGGCGGTGCTGGTCCGCGACATGTGTACCTCCGGCGCGCGGCTGCAGCTCGCGATCGCACCCGCCGGCGCCGGGAAGACCACCGCCATGCGCGCCCTCACCCTTGCCTGGACCCAGGATGGCGGCCAGGTGATCGGACTCGCCCCGTCCGCCGCCGCGGCCGTCGTCCTCGCCGAGCAATCCGGCATTCCCGCCGACACCCTCGCCAAACTCACCTGGTCGATCAACCACAACGATCTGCCGGTTTGGGCAGCTCGGATCGGTCCGTCAACATTGGTGATCATTGACGAAGCCGGCATGGCCGACACCCTGTCCCTCGACACCGCCGTCCAGTTCGCCATCGGCCGAGGCGCCAGCGTCCGGCTGATCGGTGACGATCAACAACTCGCCGCCATCGGCGCCGGCGGCGTCCTCCGCGACATCAGACAAGCATGCGGCGCGGTTGAGCTCACCGAGCTCCACCGCTTCACCGACCCCGCCGAAGCAGCGGCAACAATCTCGCTTCGCGAAGGCGACCACACCGGACTGAACTACTACCTTGATCACGGACGCGTTCATGTCGGCGATCTCGCCAAAGCGACCGAGGACGCGTTCAACGCCTGGGCATCTGACCGCGCAGCCGGACTGGACGCGATCATGCTCGCACCAACCCGCGAGCTAGTCGCCGAACTCAACCGCCGCGCCCGTGATCAACGAATCGGCACTGCCCCGATCGGGCGCGAAACGCTCTTGGCTGACAGGAACCACGCCAGCGTCGGCGATGTGATCATCACCCGCACCAATAAGCGACAACTCCGCCTTTCGGCCACCGACTGGGTCAAGAACGGTGACCGTTGGACCATCACCCATGTCGGTAGACATGGCGAACTGACCGTCCGCCATAACGGCAGCAGGCTCGCCGTCCGGCTCCCCGCCGACTACGTTGCGACCTCGACCGGCCTCGGCTACGCCACCACCATCCACGGCGCCCAAGGCATCTCCGTCGACACCGCTCACGGAATCTTGACCGGCCAGGAATCCCGGCAGCAGCTCTACACGATGCTCAGCCGCGGCCGGCACGCCAACCACCTCTATCTTCAAGCCGTCGGCGACGGCGACCCGCACAATCTCATCCGTCCCGAGACCATCGCGCCAAGCACACCGACCGAAAGCCTGCAGCAGATCCTCGCCCGCGACGACGCCCCCAGCTCCGCCAGCACGCAGCTCCGCGAGCTCAACGACTCCGCCAGCCGACTATTCGACGCCGTCCGGCGGTACACCGACAGCCTCCAAGCCGCTGCCGAACAAACAGTTGGACGGCAGAAGCTGGCCGAACTCGACCTGATCGATAAGTACATTCCTGGCCTCACCAATGAACCGACCTGGCCCACGCTTCGGGCCCACCTGATTAACCTCGCCGCTGAAAGCGGCGAACACCCGCTCGTCCATTTGCAAGAAGCCACGTTAGGACGAGATCTTTCCACCACAGGAGACATGGCCGCCGTCCTCTACTGGCGGCTCACCGCATTCACCACACCCGACCCGGGACCGCTACCCTGGCTCCCCGACGTCCCAGCAAGACTCAGAGACGATATGGCCTGGGGCGCGTATCTGACCAAGCGAGCACGACTTGTCGCCGACCTCGCCAGCCAAGTTCGAGACCAAGTCGACCGAGAGGCCGCCCCTCCCACCTGGGCGGCGCAGGGAAGCCATCCGAGCGCGACGCTCGTTGGCGACATCACCATATGGCGAGCCGCGAACGGCATCGATTCCTTAGATCCACGACCAACCGGAGGGGACCAACTCGATACCGCACTCAACTGGTGGAAACAAAGCCTTGACCGGTATATAGCCCTAGCAACCAAGGCGCCGCACAAGTCTGAGGTTGATCAGCAAAGGGGTCGGCGTCGACCACGCCGTCACACTTACGCCGACCTCCAGCGTTCATATCAGACACCGCGGTCGAACCCTCCGTCCGCGCCGGGTCGCTAGTATCCGCAATCACCGGGACCACAAAGCTGGATCAGCGGCATTGTCTCTCGGATCGGGCCATCACACGCATGCGGTGCTACCCCACGACCAAGGACTACGTCGCCTGTGCTGCTCGCACGGCGATCTGGTCGTCGCTGAGCGCGAGCTGAGGAGCTTTCCGGTTTCCTTTCGTCCGGCGTGGCTAGAGGCTGAAGGCGTCGCGGAACCGCTGGAGGGCGAGTTCGCTGTCACTCGACGCGAACGCTTCGAGCCCGATGGTGCCGTCGTAGCCCATCTCGGCCAACGCACGCGCGATCGCTGGATAGTTGATCTCACCCGTGCCGGGCTCGCACCGCCCCGGTACGTCGGCCACTTGAATCTCTCCGATGGCCGGGCCGCAGCGGCGGAGGAGCTCGATCAGGTTCCCCTCGCCGATCTGGGCGTGGTACAGGTCGAGCATCAGCTTCAGTGCAGGACTGTGGACCGCCTCGACCAGCGCGAGACAGTCCGCCGCTTTGGCGAAGGGCGTTCCCGGGTGATCGACTGCAGTGTTGAGGTTCTCGAGCACGAAGGTCACGCCCTCGCGCTCGCCGAGTCGGGCGATCCGGGTCAGGGTCTTCTCGGCGGCCAGCCACATCTCACCGGTGACGGTCTCCACCGGCTTCACCGGGATTCCGCTCTCACCCAGACCGGTGCCGTGCAGGTTCAGCCGGGGGATGCCGAGCCGGGCCGCGACGGGGATGGACTGCTCGGCGGTAGCCAGCAGCTCGTCGGCGCCGTCGGGGTCGGTGAGGTTGCCACGGATGTACCCGGTCATTGATGAGAACGTCGCTCCGGTCGCTACGAGCGCGTCGATGTCCTTGGCGGTCCAGTCCCAGATCTCGACGGTGAAGCCGAGCTCGTCGATCCGGCGGATCCGTTCCAACAGTGGCAAGTCGGTAAACACCATCTCGGCGCAGACGGCGAGCTGGAACGCCATCACGCCACCGCCTCGCCGGAGGTCCGGACGGCGACCGGGGCGTGGGTCTGCACAGACTCGATGCACGTCAGCGCGACGGCGAGCGCACGCCGGGCGTCGACGCCGGTGACGGAGGGCTGACGGCATTCGCGGATCGCCGCGGCGAACTCGACGAACTCGCATGTGTAAGCGTCGCGCATGAGCTCGGTGTCGCTGCGGACCGTGTCGGTGCTCCAGCCGGAGGAGGTGAACACTTGCGCGCTGCTGCGCGCTCCGCCGCCGGCGGTCACCATGCCCTCGGAGCCGAAGACTTCAGCACGGACGTCGTAGCCGTACGCCGCGGAGAAGTTCGCCTCGGCGACAGCGCGGGCGCCGTTGTCGAAAGTGATCACCACGACGGCGGTGTCGAGCAGGCCAGCGTCCTTGAAGTCCGGGGCAACCAGGGCGTCGGCGGTGGCGTAGACCTCTACGGGATCGGCACCCGGATTCAGCCAAAGCAAGGCGTCGAAATCATGGATCAGGGTGAGCAGGAAGATCGTCCACGGCGGAACGGCGGCCGGATTGGCCAGGCCCGGATCGCGGGTCAGCGAACGCATCAGCTGGACCGAGCCGATGGCACCGGAGCTGACAGCCTCGTGGGCTGCGGCAAAGCCGCGGTCGAATCGACGGTTGAATCCGACTTGAAGGATGACCCCGGCTGCCTCCGCCGCTGCCAACGCACGATCGGCGTCGGCCAGGTTGAGCGACATCGGCTTCTCGCAGAAGATCGCCTTTCCGGCAGCAGCCGCCGCGACGATCAGATCCGCGTGCGCCTCCGACGAAGCAGCGATGACGACTGCCGGGATCTCCGGGTCGTTGATCAACTCGATCGGACCGGTGAAGGTGCGCGCGCCGTAGCGATCGGCCAATGCTTGCGCGGCCTGGGGTCGGGGGTCGGCGACCGCGGCGAGCCGTGCGCCTGGTACCCGCTGCGCGATGATGCCGGCGTGCGAGGTGCCGATCCGGCCGGCGCCGATCAGTCCGATCGCAATTGGTTCTGCTGTCTCGACGGCCATGATGATCATCCTTCGACGTTGTGGGAACTAGAGCGCGCTAGTAGCTAGCGCGCTCTAGTATGAGGTACATGACCGACGATGCGCAAATCGGCAGCTCGGCCCGGCCTCGGCGACCAACCATGGAGGACGTTGCCCTCAGGGCCGGCGTGTCCCGACCACTGGTCTCGATCGTGTTCCGCGATCAGCCGGGAGCCAGCGACGAGACCCGCGCCCGGGTGCGAGCAGCCGCGGCCGAGATCGGCTATCGGCCCGACACCCGCGCCCAGCTGTTGAGCCGGAAGCAGACCCGCCTGATCGGGGTCAGCTTCGGCGTCGGGCACGAGTTCCACGCCGAGCTGGTGACCGAGCTTTACACTGCGGCGCAGGATTCCGGTTACGAACTCGTGCTGTCCGGTGTGACACCAGATCGTCGGGAGCAGCGCGCCGCGCAGGATCTGCTGGCGTTCAGGTGTGACGCGGTGATCTTGCTCGGCCCCAGCGCGCGACTCGCCGACCTCGCGGCCATCGGCGGCCAGACCCCGACCATCGTGGTCGCCCGCGCAGTCACGGCGGAAGGGATCGACGTCGTACGGACCGACGACGTCACCGGAGCCGAGCTCGCCACACGCCATCTTCTCGAGCTCGGCCACAGCCGAATCCTGCACGTCGACGGTGGCCGGGCGCCCGGTGCCGCGGAACGGCGAAGCGGCTACCAGGCGGCAATGCGCGCGGCCCGTCTGGGACGGCTGGCCCGCATCATCCCCGGCGGTCTGACCGAAGCCGAGGGCAGTCGGGCGGCTGGCTGGCTGATCGGTGGGCGCGACCCTACTAGCGCTACGGCAGCCGTCGTATTCAACGACCAGTCAGCCGTCGGTTTCCTGGCTACCCTACGGGCGTCGGGAATCGACGTTCCACGACAACTCTCCGTCGTGGGCTACGACGACAGCCGACTGGCGCGCGCAACCTGGGCTCGGCTTACCACCATCGGTCAGGACTCGGCGGCGATCGCCCGAGCAGCGGTGGAGCGAGCAATCGCGCGAATCGCCGGTGAGCCGGCCGGCAAACCGGTGTTGATCAAGCCCACCCTGATCGAGCGCGCCACCACCGCTCCGCCTACCGCCGGTCCTCCTAAAGCGCAGCCTTAAGGTCGACTGGCCGGTGCTGCTGGACTTCAGGTAGTTGCGGATCATCGAGGTGCACCCCAATGGGCTGGTGATCACGATCCGCCGATCCAAGACCAACCAGCGCGGCGACGACGAAGAACTCCCCCCCGGGGCCTCGATGGCCCATCGGTGCCCCGTCGCCACGCTGCAGACCTGGCTCGAACCGGCCAAGATCACTGATCTGTCTGCCTTTCAAGGCGAAGGCGGTGCGGGAGAAGGACCGGGCGGACTTCGAGGCCGTGCTGCCCCGGATGTCTTCCGCGCAGCGGGCCTGGCTTCACACGGCGCTCGAACGGGTGCATCCCGATCACGATTGGATTTCCGCTACGGAATGAGCCGCGGCTGATCATGCATCAGCCCGCAGACAGCACAGATCCGCGTCATGACTATTGCAGACGCGGATTTCCCCGTAAGCCTGATGCGTTGGCATGTGACCATCACTTCCCAAGCTGAGAGTGTGAGCAGCCAAGCGAGCGGCCTACGGACTGGGCGATCATGGACGCCTCCACACATCCATGGCCGCGGCCGCGTTGGGGGAGCACTTGATGGACGAAACGCTTGCGACTCGTAATGCGTAGGGCTGGTGTCTTCGCTTCGCTGCGGGCCGCGTCGCGGGGCCCGCGGGTCACACGGCCCTCAATGGCTCGGCCGTGCCTACTTACGCACGCGGAAGCGGAGCATCGTCACGGGACCTGACTGCGTGTTGCTGAACGGTTCCAGGTCGATTCTGCCGAGGCCCGAGGTCGAGAAGTGCACGCCGTCGCCGAGCAGCACTGGCAGGACATACACCAGGACCTCGTCGACGAGCCCTCGCTGCAGGCACTGACTGGCCATGTCGGCACCGAGGATCTCCAGGTTCTTCCCGCGCGCGGCGGCGCGCGCCGTGGCGACGGCCTCCGCGAGATCGCAGGTGAGAAATGTGACACCTTGCTCCGCCTCGTCCGGCGGCTGGTGCGTCAGGACGAACACCGGTCCCCGTCGTAGTCGGTGTCCTCGTCGGACATCCGCTTGGCGACCTCGTGGGTGCCCCGGCCGATGAGCATGGCGCCGGTGGCCGACATGACCTCAGGAAACGGGTCCTCTTTCATGTACTCCATGACCCAGTCCATCGCGTTGTCGGGGCCGGCGATGAAGCCGTCTAGCGACATCGCCCTGTTCACAACGACCTTGCCCAGGCCAGCATCCGTATCGCTCATGCCGGTGACGACCCGGCGCAAGTCACGAATTCATCGGCGTCGGCGGAAAAATCCGCGCGGCAGGTCGGCCAGCAGCCCGAACACGAACTTCCGCACCCTCCGGCGGGTCCCCACCCGGGCGAACCGCCCAGCCATCCCATCGAGCAGCCTGTCGACCTCGCCCGCCCACCCCAACGGCTCCACGCGGTGGCCCACCGCCACCGCCTGATCATCTCGCCTCGACACAAGCGAGCATGATCATGGACGCAGGGTCCAAAGTGAGCTTGGACACGCCGCCCATTCCTTCATGGATCAGCTCGCCGCGCAAGACCCACTTCGGCAGCAGCAAACTCGGCCGGCACGCAGCGGCAGCAGCTCGCGGGAGAAGCGGAGGGTCAACCGCCGGGTCTCGATCTGCGTGACCCACAG
>DASSDE010000800.1:0-4881 GCA_035697365.1 Kribbella sp.
CTCACCGACGACCGTCTCGAGCTGATCGGGCAACGAGCGGATCAAATCGAGCAGCCGGGCCCGCTCCAGCGCATCCCACAGCTCCTCGTCAGTTGCCTCCGGCCGCGCGAGCAGCAGGTTCTCCCGGATGGAGTCGTGGAAAAGGTGACCGTCCTGCGTGACCATCCCGAGCGTCGCGCGCAGCGACTCCGCCGTCACGTCGCGGACGTCGGCGCCGGCAAGCGTCACGGTCCCGGAGTCGACGTCGTACAACCGGGGGATGAGCTGGGCGATCGTCGACTTCCCGGCGCCGGACGACCCGACCAGCGCGACCATCTCTCCGGGCTCGGCACGGAACGAGACGTCGTGCAGGACCTCGACCCCACCGCGGGTGTCGAGCTTCGCGACCTCCTCGAGGGAGGCCAGCGAGACCTTGTCCGCGGACGGGTACGCGAAGCTCACCCCGGTGAACTCGACCGCGACCGGCCCCTCCGGTACCCGGCCCGCGTCCGGCTTGTCCTTGATTAGCGGCTCCAGATCCAGCACCTCGAAGACCCGCTCGAAGCTCACCAGTGCCGTCATCACCTCGAGCCGCGCGCTCGCGAGCGCTGTCAGCGGCGAGTACAACCGGGTCAGCAGGAGCGCCATCGACACGACCGCACCCGCGTCGAGCTGGTCCCGCAGCGCCAGGAAGCCACCGAGTCCGTACACCACGGCGAGCGCCAGGGCCGACACCAACGTCAGCGCCGTCACGAAGATCCACTGCACCATCGCGGTCCGGACGCCGATGTCGCGCACCCGGCGCGCCCGGTCGGCAAACTCCGACGACTCCCGCGCCGGGCGCCCGAACAGCTTCACCAGCGTCGCACCAGGCGCCGAGAACCGCTCGGTCATCTGCGTACTCATCGTGGCGTTGTAGTTCGCGGCCTCGCGCTGCAGGCCGGCCAGCCGGGCCCCGAACCGGCGCGCCGGTACGACGAAGAGCGGCAGGATGATCAGCGCGAGCAGCGTGATCTGCCACGACACGCGCAGCATCACGACCAGCGTGAGGACCAGCATCACGAGGTTGCTGACGACGCCCGACAGCGTGTCGCTGAAGGCCCGCTGCGCACCGATGACGTCGTTGTTCAGGCGCGAGACCAGCGCGCCGGTCCGGGTCCGGGTGAAGAACGCGATCGGCATCCGCTGGATGTGGTCGAACACGGCCGTCCGCAGATCGAGGATCAGCCCCTCACCGATCTGCGCCGACAGCCATCGCGTCAGCATGCCCAGCCCGGCCTCCGCGATCGCGATCGCCGCGATCAGCAGGGACAGCCACAGCACGACGTGGAACGCCTTCCCGCCGACGATCGCGTTGACCACCTGGCCGGCCAGCACCGGCGTCGCGACCGCAAGCACCGCGCCGCCCGTACTGAGCACCAGGAACCAGACGAGCCGGGCTCGGTGTGGCCGCGCGAACGCGAGGATCCGTTGCAGGGTGGCGCGCGAGAACGCCCGCTTCTCGTCTTGCGCGTGCATCGCGTGGTACATCGAGTTCCACGCGGTCATTTCCATACTCACGGCAGTGCTCCGCTGGCTTGGTGGGCTGGGGACGTCGATGATTCCGGACACCACCGACAAAACCCGACGCTAGGACCTCAACCAAACTCGAGGTCAATTGCGTACACTGTACGAAGAATAGCCGATCGATCAGGATCACGCACATGAACCAGGACTACAGCGGCAGCGGCGACCCGGCGAAGAGCCTCGAGCTGCTCTGGCGCCGGCGCCCGCAGCCGACCCGCGGGCCGAAGCCGGCGCTGTCGGTCGAACGGATCGTGGCGGCCGCCCTGGTCGTCGCGGACGCGGAGGGCCTGGGTGCGATGTCGATGCGGCGCGTCGCCGACGAGCTCGGCGCCGGCGCGATGACGCTCTACCGGTACTTCCCCGGGAAGGGCGAGCTGCTCGACGTCATGCTCGACAGCGTGTACGGCGAGCTGCCGCGGCGGGCCGTACCGGGGGACTGGCGGGCCAGTCTCGACGAGGTCGCGCGGGAGAACCGCGAGCTGTACCTGCGGCATCCCTGGCTGCTCCGGGTCGCGACGAGCCGCCCACCGCTCGGGCCGAACGTGATGGCGAAGTACGAGTGGGAGCTGTCCGCGGTCGAGGGGATCGGGCTGAGCGACGTCGAGATGGATGCGACCGTCGCGCTCGTGAACGGGTACGTACACGGCGCCGTCCGGACGGCGGTGGAGGCGCGGCAGGTGATCCAGCGGTCGGGGATGACCGACAAGGAGTGGTGGCTGGCGCACGTACCGCACCTGGACCGGATCAGCGACCTGCAGAAGTTCCCGCTGTCGGCCCGCGTCGGGACTGCCGTCGGGAGTGAGTTCGACGCGCCGTACGATTCCGAACACGCGTTCGAGTACGGTCTGGAGCGGCTGCTCGACGGCGTGTCCGCGCTGGTCGCACAGCGCCGTTGAACCGGTCTGCACCACGTGGGCAAATGAAGTTGTGAGTGAGTACTCACTCAGTTACCTTGGACTGCGTGAGCCCACGAGCGACCCCACTACCACCCGAAGAGCGGCGGGCTGCCATCGTCGAGGCGACGCTGCCGCTGCTCGAGGAGTTCGGTCCGGAGGTCAGTACCAAGCAGATCGCCGAGGCGGCCGGGGTCGCCGAAGGCACGATCTTCCGCGCCTTCGGCAGCAAGGACGCCCTGATCCAGGCGGTGATGGTGACCGCGATGGACACCACGGACCTGATCACCGCGCTCGAGAACGTCGACCGTTCGCTGCCGTTGCGGGAGCGGACCATCGCCGCGGTCGAGGTCGGCCAGACCCGGTTGCGGCGGGTCTTCCGGCTGATGATCGTGATGCGGCTGCAACGGCCGCCGGACCTGAAGCAGTCGCCGATCGACGAGGCGCGCCGCAAGCGCCAGTCCGAGCAGTCCAACGCCGCGTTCGCCGACCTGCTCCGCCCGGACGCCGACCAGCTGCGGCTCTCGCCGGAGGAGGTGGTCCGGATGATCGGGCTGCTCACCTTCTCCGCCACCCATCCGATGATTTCCGGCGGCCACGCGCTGACCGCTGAGGAGATCGTCGACCTGGCCTTCGACGGTCTCCGCAAGCACCACACCGGTCAGCCACCGGCTTCCGAGGAGGTCGTCGAGTTCGCGCTCGGCGGCGCCCGTCGTCACGACTCTGGGGATGATTGATGTTACTTCGCGTCTTGCGTACGCACCTGCGTCCGTACGCAGGCAACCTGACCCTGGTGGTGATCCTGCAACTGATCGGGACCATCGCCTCCCTCTACCTGCCGAGCCTGAACGGCGACATCATCGACAACGGTGTGGCCAAGGGGGACACCGGCTACATCGTCGGTACCGGCGGCTGGATGCTCGGCGTCAGCCTGGTGCAGATCCTCTGCACCATCACCGCCGTGTACTTCGGCGCCAAGACCGCGGCCCTGTTCGGCCGTGACGTCCGCGCGGCCGTCTTCCACCGGGTCGGCGAGTTCTCCGCCCGCGAGGTGAACCAGTTCGGTGCGCCGACACTGATCTCGCGCAGCACCAACGACGTACAGCAGATCCAGATGCTCGTGGTGATGACCACGACGATGCTCGTCGCGGCGCCGATCACGATGGTCGGCGGCGTCATCATGGCCATCCGCGAGGACGTCGGCCTGTCCTGGCTGGTCGCGGTCGCCGTACCGCTGCTGGCCGGCTGTGTCGGGTTCATCGCCAGCCGGATGGTTCCGCAGTTCCGGAAGATGCAGAAGAACATCGACGGGGTGAACCGGGTGCTGCGCGAGCAGATCTCCGGCATCCGGGTGGTCCGCGCCTTCGTCCGCGAGCCGCACGAGGTCGAGCGCTTCGGCACCGCGAACGAGAACCTGACCGACACCGCGATCCGGGCCGGCCGGCTGATGGCGCTGGTGTTCCCGACCGTGATGCTGATCCTGAACGTGTCGAGCGTGGCGGTGCTGTGGTTCGGCGCCGGCCGGATCGACAGCGGGAAGATGGAGATCGGCGCCCTGACCGCGTTCCTGAGCTACCTGATCCAGATCCTGTTCTCGGTGATGATGGGCGTGTTCGTGATGATCATGGTGCCGCGGGCATCGGTCTGTGCGGACCGGATCTCCGAGGTGCTCGACACCGACTCCTCGGTACGCCCGCCGGTGACGCCGATCAAGACCTTCACCGGTCGCGGCCAACTGGTCTTCGAAGGCGCCTCGTTCAAGTACCCGGGTGCCGCCGAGCCAGTACTGCGAAACGTCAGCTTCGTCGCCTCGCCGGGCCAGACCACCGCCATCATCGGTAGCACCGGCGCGGGCAAGACCACCTTGCTGTCGCTGGTACCGCGATTGTTCGACGCTACCGACGGACGCGTGCTCGTCGATGGCATCGACGTCCGCGACATCGAACCGGAGGCGCTCTGGGAGCGGATCGGTCTGGTGCCACAGCGTCCGTACCTGTTCTCCGGCACCGTCGCCAGCAACCTGCGCTACGGCAACCCGGATGCAACCGACGAGGAGCTCTGGCAGGCGCTGGAGATTGCCCAAGGCAAGGACTTCGTCGAGGCGATGGCCGAAGGGCTCGAGGCGCCGATCGCGCAGGGCGGCACGAACGTGTCCGGCGGCCAGCGGCAGCGGCTGGCGATCGCCCGGGCGCTGGTGCGTAAACCGGAGATCTACCTGTTCGACGACTCGTTCTCGGCCCTCGACCTGTCCACGGACGCCCGGCTGCGGGCGGCGCTGCGGCCGGTGACCCGGGACGCGTGCGTGGTGGTCGTCGCGCAGCGGGTCTCGACGATCATCGACGCCGACCAGATCGTGGTGATCGAGGACGGCGCGATCGTCGGCAAGGGAACCCATCAGGAGTTGCTCGACAGCTGTCCGACGTACGTCGAGATCGTCGAGTCG